>NZ_JAVIHI010000013.1:0-45876 GCF_036680365.1 Streptococcus sp. SS-4456
CGAAGTTCAGCGAACGTCTTTAGACGTCGCTGGAGAGAAACGGCTTACAGCCGGTGTACAAGCCACCCGTTTTCACGGGTGGTTATGACTTATTATCCTAAATTTTGCTATACTAGACATAGAATATTTTAAGAAAGCGTGGTGGCCGGATGAAATTAGTCTATACAGATATTCGGAATCCTCTGACACAGTACCTGACAGAGCAGGCGGCGACATTTGCTAAACAGGGAAAGCGTGTTTTTTATATTGCTCCTAACTCCCTATCATTTGAAATGGAACGCAAGGTTTTGGAATACTTGCCAGAGCAAGCTACTTTTGACATTATCGTGACACGTTTCGGTCAATTAGGACGCTATTTGTTGATTGATAAGGTAGAGAAAGGGCTGTCGCTTGATGATGTAGGCTTGGCCATGGTTTTTTTCCGTGTCTTATCACAGTTTAAAGATGGTGATTTGAAAGTCTACGGGCGTTTAAAGACAGATTTTGGTTTTATCAATCAACTAGTAGCATTATATAAAGAGTTGCAAGGGGCCAATATGTCTGTTTTAGACTTGGAAGCCATGGATTCTCCTGACAAACAGGCTGATTTGACCAAGATAATTCTGGCATTAACTGATGTTTTGGTCAAAGAAGGCTTTGAGCACCGGTCCAAGTTAGCACAGCTGATTAGTATGATTGAAACAGGTCAGTTAGATCAGCAGTTAAAAGAAATGGTCCTTGTTATAGATGGCTTTTCTCGTTTCTCAGCAGAAGAGGAGGCCTTGGTAAGCGCCTTAAATGAACGGGTATCGGAGATTTTGATAGGTGTTTATGCTAGTAAAAAGGCTGTAAAGGCTGCTTATATTGAAGGAAATGTTTACCAGGCCAACGTTGATTTTTTGCGTCAGTTATCTGCCCGCTTTAGCAGCAAAATTGACTACATTGGTCAGGAGCCTGTTTTGGATAGTCTAGGTAAAATTTCCAAGAATATGGAATGTCATTACGATTATAGTGGTTCTCAGATCGCCCTAACGGAGGCAGATCAAAGCAAGATTGAGATTTGGAAAGCTATCAATCAAAAAGCTGAAGTGGAGCAGGTTGCAATCGCCATTCGTCATCTACTTAGCAAGGGTGTTCGTTACAAGGATATTCTTTTGTTGGTTGGCGATGTTGATAGCTATCATTTACAAATTGGCAAGGTCTTTGATAGATTTGACATCCCCTACTATTTGGGTAAGGCAGAAGAGATGAGTCACCATCCCCTCGTGCATTTTGTTGAGTCACTTCAGCGCTTGCGTCGCAACCGTTTCAGACCAGAGGACCTGCTCAACCTTCTCAAATCAGGCTTGTACGCCAGTATTTCTACAAAGGAACTGGATCTTTTTGAATCTTATGTGCAATTTGCAGATATGAAGGGCCAGGCTGCTTTTTCACGGTCCTTTTCGGTCAATAGCAGAGCAGACTATGATGAGGAGGTAATTAAGGAGAAGGGCCTTATCTATGATTTGAATGTCTTAGAACCTCTGCGGGCCAAGATTATGGAGCCTTTGCTGACCTTGTTTAAGGCTGGTCCGCAAAAGGCTAGTAGTCTACTAGAGAAATTTATGGTCTTTTTAGAGGCTGTTCAGCTAACTCAAAATATGGAAGTGCTCACTAAAGAGCTAAGTGAAGCAGAGCAAGATAAGGCGGAACAAGTCTGGAATAGCTTTATCCATACTCTTCATTCTCTTCGTCAGATTTTTGGTCATGAAAAAATGAAGTTGGATGATTTTCTGGCTATTTTACAGGCTGGAATGCAGGCCAGTCAGTATAGGACTGTTCCAGCAACAGTCGATGTGGTCAATGTAAAATCCTATGATTTGATAATGCCTCATACTGCCAAGTACGTTTTTGCTATCGGTATGGGACAGGCTAATTTCCCAAAAGTTGCTAAGAATACCAGTCTGTTGACCGAAGAAGAGATGGCCAAGGTCAATCTGGTATCAGCTAGCTCCTCTCGTTTTGACTTGGTCAGTCGTGATAATATTAAGAAAAACCACGCTACCATGATGTCCTTACTAAATGCGGCTACGGCACACTTGGTTTTTTCTGCACCTCAGATATACAATGAAGGTGAAGAGCCTCAATCCCCTTATATAGGCCTTCTCGTCGAGCTGATGAAGTTTCAAGTGATACCGCATGGTCGAACACTCAGTCCAAATCCTCAAGATGTCGGTTACTATAAAGGCTTGCTCTCTCAGCTAAAAGAGCCAGCCCTTTCAAGCCTTGAACAAGATTGGAAAGGTCAATCAGCTTTTTGGACTACTCTGGTATCCGAGCTAAAAGAAAAATTTGCAGCAAAAGATCTTTCTATTCCTGAAATCAAGGATGATATCAGTCCAGTCGCCTTAAGTGAAGATACTCGAGCAGTTTTATATCCAGCAGATAAGCCTTTAAAACTATCGGCCTCTAGTTTGACCAATTTTTACAATAACCAGTATCTCTACTTTATTCGCAACATCCTACGCTTGCGGGAGCAGGAAACCATTCATCCGACAGTGACCCAGCATGGACTATTTCTGCATCGTGTCATGGAACGCTTTGCTATGGACAAATCTAGTGATAGTTTTGAGCAGAAGTTGGATAAGGCTATTTCTGAGACTCACAATGAAGCGGAGTTTAAGATGTTTTATAGTCAGGATGCAGAAGCGGAGTTCACGGGGCAAGTTTTAGATACGATTGCTCGCTCTACAGCGACTGTTCTAAGGGATAATGATTTGGTTGCTATTGATGGTCAGGAAAAGAGTTTCCGTGAGGAACAAGCTATTAAAATCCTAGATACTCAGGGCAATCGGCCAATTCATATCCATGGTACCATTGACCGCTTGGATACTTTATTGATAAATAGTGCTGTAGGTATCGTAGATTACAAGTCCAGTGATCAGACCTTCTCATTGGCTGATTTTTACAATGGTTTGAAACCCCAATTGGTCACTTATTTGGAAGCTGTGCGCCATCTGAAAGAAACAAAAGACAAGGCTGCTTTTGGAGCTATGTATCTACATTTACAAAATCCTCTTATCCGATTAAAGGATACGAAGAATATGGAAGACCTAGAGCAGCTTGCCAACACCAGTTTTGTCTACAAGGGTCTATTTATTAAAGGGGAAAGTCAAGGTCTTTCATCCCTTTATAAGACAGAGAAGCAGACCTATGAGAAAGAGGAATGTGATATTCTACTGGAGCATAATCGACATCTCTATCAGAAGGCTGCTGAGGAAATTCTCAATGGTCGCTTTGCTATTAACCCTTATACAAAAGATGGACGTTCGGTTGCTGGTGAGCAACTGAAGGCCATTACTGGTTTTGAGGCCGATCGACATATGGGAATGGCTCGTCGTTTGGTCAAGGAAACAAAACGAGAGAATTGGCTAAAGAGAATGAAAGGAGAAGAGGACTAATGGCTTTTGAACCATTTTTAAATGCAGAAGAAATTCGTGCTATTCAGTTGGAGGAGGCTGCTTCTGCAAAGAAGCCCAAGCGGACACCTGAGCAGATTGAAGCCATTTATAGTCATAGTCAGAACATACTTGTTTCAGCATCAGCTGGTTCTGGTAAGACCTTTGTCATGGTGGAGAGGATACTGGACAAGCTACAACGTGGTGTGGGGATTGAAGAGCTTTTTATCTCTACTTTTACAGTTAAGGCAGCAGGTCAGCTAAAGGATCGGATTGAGGAAAATCTTAATAAAACCATTGCTGCGACTAGCGATATGGACTTGAGGCGGCACCTATCAGCTCAGTTGGCTGATTTGACCAAGGCTGATATCGGGACCATGGACTCTTTCACGCAGAAATTAGTCACGACCTATGGCTATAGTCTGGGTATTTCGCCTCAGTTTCGTATCCTACAAGATGAGGTTGAAAAATCTAGTTTCAAAAAAGAAATTTTTAGTCAGATTTTTGCAACCTATTTAGAAAATGACAAATCAGGGGACTTTCGTAAGCTGGTCGGCAATTTTTCAGGTAGTCGGAAAGACAATAGCGGTTTTCGTGCAGTCGTCAATCAGATTTATGATTTTAGCCAATCAACTAGCAATCCGACCCAATGGCTAAAAGAAAAGGCTGTTCAGTCAGAACTTTATAGCCAGGAAAAAATTGACCAGATGCTTGAGCAAGACTATAAGCAAACTGTTTTGGACCAGCTTTATGATGCTGCGGATTTTTTCCATTACCATGTGGAGTGGGGGAAAAAAGATTTTGGCTCTGCTCCATATTTTGCTAATGTTGAAGAGGTTGTGGGTCTTTTGACAGATTTAGATGGCTTGGGTCTAAAGGACTTGACGGAACGGGTTGAAAAAATTCTTCTCATCAATAGCCAGTCCAATGGCAGGGGGTTGACAAATGCTAAGCGTCCTAAGGATGAGCATTTACTAGCTTTTAAGGAAGAATATAATGCTGGTAAAAAACAAATTATTGAAGGCTTGCGGGAGTTAGGGCAGGAAGTCTATGAATTGAACTTGCTTAAAGACTACCAGCTTCAAGCTCTGCCTTTGTTGGAGCTTCTGCGTGATTTTGTTTTGGATTTTTCACAAGCCTATTTGGAGTTGAAAATCAGGGAAGCTGCCTTTGAATTTTCGGATATTGGGCATTTTGCCATTCGGATTTTAGAGGAAAACGAGGACATTCGCCAGTATTTCCAAGACAAGTACCATGAGGTAATGGTGGACGAGTACCAAGACAATAACCACAGTCAAGAGCGAATGTTGGATTTGTTGTCTAATGGGCACAATCGATTCATGGTAGGGGATATCAAACAATCAATCTATCGCTTCCGTCAGGCTGATCCGATGATTTTCCAAGAGAAATTTGAACTTTATCAGTCTAATCCAGAGGCAGGAAAATTGATATTACTCAAGGAGAATTTCCGTAGCAGTATCGAGGTTGTAGAAGCTACTAATGCGATTTTTACTCGCCTTATGGATAAACAGGTGGGTGAAATTAACTATGATGGCAGCCACCGCCTAGTCTTTGGTAATAGTGAAAAACCTACATATAAGCCAGAAAATCAGATGGAGTACTGGCTCTATAGTCAGAAGGAAGATAAGTCTGATACAGAGGATAGGGAAGAGGAGGTGGCCATATCAGCTGGCGAAGTTGAAATAGTGGCTAAGGAAATCTTACGTCTGCATAAGGAGAAGAACGTAAAATTTGAAGACATTTCGCTATTAGTCCAAAAACGAACCCACAATCATCTGATTACAAGCATTTTTGACCGGTATGGTATTCCCTTAGTGGCTGATGGTGGGTTAACATCCTATCTGAAATCCTTGGAAGTCATGGTCATGCTAGATACCTTGCGGGTAATTAACAATCCGCTCAATGATTATGCCCTAGTAGCCCTTCTCAAATCTCCTATGTTTCGATTTGATGAGGATGAATTGACCCGCATTTCCCTACAGGCTAATACAGGATTTTTCTATCAAAAGATGGAAGAAGCAAAACAAATAGAAGGTATCAAAGATGATGCGGACCAAGAGAATTGTGCTAGGAAAAGCTTGATTACAAAAGGTTTGCAAACTAAGATTAGTCATTTCTTGTCAGTATTGGATAGCTGGCGTTCTTTTGCCAAGCTACATTCTATCCATGATTTGATTTGGAAGATTTTCAATGAAAAATTCTACTACGACTATGTAGCTACTCTACCAAATGCCAGCAAGCGACAGGCTAATCTTTATGCCCTTGGTTTGCGTGCTCATCAATTTGAAAAGACTGGTTACAAGGGATTATCTCGCTTTATTGCCATGATTGATCGTGCCTTAGCCAACGACAAAGACTTGGCAGATGTTCAAGAATTTGTTCCGGAAAACGCAGTGCAACTCATGACTATTCATAAGTCAAAGGGGTTGGAGTTCAAGTATGTATTTCTTATGAATATTGATAAGAAATTTAACTTAGAGGACCATTACCAGTCTGTTATTATCAGTCGAAAAAATGGGCTTGGGGTTCAGTATCTGGCAGACATGAAAAATCGGGTAAGGAGTTCATTACCCCAGGTGCGCGTGCTGATGAATACTCTTCCCTATCGTCGTAACTTGCAAGAGCTGAAAATTGCCAATCTATCTGAACAAATGCGCTTGCTCTATGTAGCCCTGACCCGAGCTGAGATAAAACTCTACTTGGTTGGAAAAGGGTCTGAGGAAAAACTAGCAGATCGGTACGACGGCAAACAAGAAAATGGTGTCTTGGCTAAATCAACAAGAGAAAATATGGTCAGCTTTCAAGATTGGATACTAGCCATTGACGCTGCCTTTGCTGGTCAAGACCTTCACTTCAAGAAAAGATTTGTGACGGATGAGGACATGGAAGAAGACAGTGAACAGGGGGGAGGCCACCAAGAACAGACAGAGCAAGAAACTGTGGAAGCAAGTGCGAAAGAAGCAACTGAAACCGTAGAGGTTACTGTGTCTGAACAGTTACCACTAGAGCAAGCTGACCAAACTGATCAAGCCAAAGAGGTGAAGTCAGATCGAATAGAAAAAATCCAGTTAAAAGACATTGAGATTGGTTTGAAATTATTGTCTTCTGTCCAAGAACTGAATGCCAGCTATAAGGCTGCTATAGAATTACCAAGTTTACGGACTCCAAGTCAGATCAAGAAACTCTATGAGCCTATTTTGGAACAAGAAGGCATGGAAGTTATGGAAAAATACCAGCCAAAACGGACCTTCAATTTGCCAGATTTCTCCAAGAAACCAAAAATTACTGGAGCCAAAGTCGGTTCAGCAGTCCATGAACTCATGCAACGCTTGGACTTGTCTTGGTTGCTGACAGAAGATACGGTAAGAGCAGCCCTAGAAGCTGTTCATGCTGAGCAAGCGATTAAAGACAAAATCAATATTCAGATGATTTTAGATTTCTTTGATACAGACTTAGGAAGAGAAATTCTAGCCAATACGGACAAACTCCACCGAGAAGCTCCATTTGCCAGTCTGCAGACGGATCCTGTATCACAGGAACAATTTGTCCTTCGTGGGATTATTGATGGCTACCTACTATATGATGACCATATTGTTCTCTTTGATTACAAGACCGACAAGTATGACCAAGCTAGCCAACTTAGCCAACGTTACCAGACTCAAATGCAACTCTATGCGGAGGCATTGAAAAAAGCCTACAAGATAGATCGTGTAGACTGCCATTTAATTTTGCTAGGCGGAGAGAGAATAGAAGTAGTTCAAGTTGATGTAAACTAAAAGCGAGTGATTAAACTCGCTTTTTCTGTTTGGTTAGATTGAGGCCGAATGGAACTAAATTTTCTTCTTTTTTCAAAATCCGTTGGATATTTTCCTTGTGTCGAACGATGACAAAGAGCCCCAAAAAGATGATGATAATGGTAAAGAGCCAGTCATAGCTTGGCAGGATGATTCCTATTGCTGGAAATAGCAGAGCTCCTAAGATGGCTAAGGCTGCTGCCAAGACACTTGAGAAGGAAACCATGGACGTCAAGTAGAGTGAACTGGCAAAGATTAGAACGAGATAGAGGCAGAAAGCAGGTGCGACACCCAACAACATGCCAGCAGATGTTGCAACCGCCTTACCGCCTTTGAATTCGGCAAAGATAGGGAAGGTATGCCCTAAGACAGCCATCAATCCAAAGACAATCGGAGAAATTCCTTGGGCATGAAAGATGATGGGAAGCAAGGCTGCCAAGGTTCCCTTGAGGAAATCAATCAGGAAGACCACGGTACCCGCTTTTTTGCCAAGAATACGGAAGGTATTGGTGGTTCCTGTATTGCCTGAACCATGTTCGCGGATATTGATTTTGAAAAAGGCCTGACCAATCCAAAGTCCTGACGGGATAGATCCCAATAAATATGCAATAAATAGTAAAATAAGATTGACTAACATGTTTTCATTATAGCATATTTTCATCTCATTTAGTCCAAAATCTTATTTTGTGAGTTGTCTCAGCCGATAGGCGACAGAAAAATTTTGCAAAAATGTCCAAAAACTTGTAATATAGTAAGGATGACAAGTATGGAGGTCAGTTTTGGCTAAGAAAGAGATTAACATAAATAACTATAATGACGATGCCATTCAGGTACTGGAAGGGCTAGATGCCGTTCGCAAACGCCCTGGTATGTACATCGGCTCCACAGACGGAAATGGCTTGCACCACATGGTCTGGGAGATTGTCGATAACGCTGTCGATGAGGCCCTGTCAGGATTTGGTGATCGGATTGACGTGACCCTTAACAAGGACGGTAGTCTGTCCGTTTCCGACCGTGGACGCGGGATGCCTGTCGGTATGCATGCAACAGGTAAGCCAACCGTTGAAGTCATTTTTACCGTTCTCCATGCAGGTGGGAAGTTCGGTCAAGGGGGGTACAAGACCTCTGGTGGTCTCCACGGGGTTGGTTCTTCAGTGGTCAATGCCCTGTCCAGCTGGTTGGAAGTTGAGATTACCCGTGACGGTGCTGTTTATAAGCAACGATTTGAGCAGGGTGGAAAGCCAGTCACGACCTTAGAGAAGATTGGCACCGCTCCAAAATCAAAAACAGGTACAAAGGTGACCTTTATGCCTGACGATACCATCTTCTCAACGACAGACTTCAAGTTCAATACCATTGCCGAACGCCTGAAAGAATCAGCCTTCTTGCTCAAACAAGTTACCATGACCTTGACAGATGAGCGGACAGGCGAGCAGGAGGAGTACCACTACGAAAATGGCGTTCAGGACTTTGTTTCCTACCTCAACGAAGACAAGGAAACCCTGACACCAGTCCTCTATTTTGAAGGAGAAGATGCTGGTTTCCAAGTTCAAGTTGCTATGCAGTACAATGACGGTTATTCAGACAACATCCTGTCCTTCGTTAACAACGTTCGGACTAAGGACGGCGGTACCCACGAAACAGGTCTCAAACTAGCCATTACCAAGGCTATGAACGACTACGCCCGCAAGACCAACTTGCTCAAGGAAAAGGACAAGAACTTGGAAGGTTCTGACTACCGTGAAGGTTTGTCCGCGGTCCTCTCTATCCTTGTGCCAGAAGAGCATTTGCAGTTTGAAGGGCAAACCAAGGACAAGCTGGGAAGCCCGCTTGCTCGTCCTGTGGTGGATGGCATTGTATCGGACAAGCTGACCTTCTTCCTTTTGGAAAATGGCGAGCTAGCATCTAATCTAGTTCGTAAAGCCATTAAGGCGCGTGACGCCCGCGAGGCTGCGCGTAAGGCGCGTGACGAATCCCGAAATGGTAAGAAAAACAAGAAGGACAAGGGGCTTCTGTCAGGTAAGTTAACCCCAGCCCAGTCCAAAAATCCAGCCAAAAACGAACTCTATCTGGTCGAGGGAGATTCGGCCGGAGGCTCTGCCAAACAGGGTCGTGACCGCAAGTTCCAAGCCATTCTACCTTTGCGTGGTAAGGTTATCAATACCGCCAAGGCAAAAATGGCGGACATCCTCAAAAACGAAGAAATCAACACCATGATTTACACCATCGGTGCAGGTGTGGGGTCGGATTTCACTATCGAAGATGTCAACTATGACAAGATTATTATCATGACCGATGCGGATACGGACGGTGCCCACATTCAGACTCTCTTGCTGACTTTCTTCTATCGCTATATGCGACCGCTAGTAGAAGCAGGTCGGGTTTACATTGCCCTTCCGCCCCTCTACAAGATGTCCAAAGGCAAGGGCAAGACTGAAAAGATAGCTTATGCTTGGTCTGATGGGGAATTAGAAGATCTCCGTAAGGATTTTGGCAAGGGCTTTATCCTCCAACGCTACAAGGGTCTTGGTGAAATGAATGCCGATCAGCTCTGGGAAACAACCATGAACCCTGAAACCCGTACCCTTATACGTGTTACCATTGAAGACCTAGCCCGTGCTGAACGCCGCGTATCCGTCCTCATGGGCGACAAGGTCGAGCCACGCCGCAAGTGGATTGAGGATAATGTGAAGTTTACCTTGGAGGAAGCGACAGCTTTCACCAAATAATCTCAGAGAAATTGAGGTGCAGTATGGTTTTAGAAAATAAATTGGGGATAAGTGATTCTTTAGAGTTGGCAAAAACGGAAGGAAAAGTCAGTAAAGAGAAGGCTAAACGGCTTTTTGAGGAAAAATTGCTAGCCGATAAACAAGCTGGTACTTTTGAAACACTTGCTTTTATTCACCGTTTTCTATTCGAAGCTATCTATGATTTTACAGGTAAGGTAAGAGATGTCAATATCGCCAAAGGTGGCTTTCGTTTTGCTCCCCTCATGTATCTCCACACGTCCTTAGCAACAATTGAAAACATGCCCCAGCGTACATTTGAACAAATCATCGAAAAATATGTAGAGATGAATGAGGCTCATCCCTTTCGTGAGGGAAACGGTCGTAGCATGAGGCTATGGTTAGACCATTTGTTAAAGGATGAATTAGGACAGGTTATTGACTGGTCTCTCGTGGATAAAGAAGATTATCTTTTGGCGATGGAGCGTAGTCCAATTCGTGATATTGAAATCAAATATATCTTAAAAAATGCCTTGACTGATGAGGTTGATAGTAGGGAACTCTACATGAAAGGCATCGACCATTCCTATTACTATGAGGGTTATAACCTTTATCGTACTGAGGATTTGTAAATCTAGCACAAGCAAACTATGTGAGGTGTTTTATGCCACTAAGAGTAAAATTAACTGACCGTTTTCAAAAACAGCTGACTGAATGGGCTCGAAAGCGCAAGCCATTTAAAAACAAACAGGAATTAGAAGAAAATTTTGACCAGGCGCTTGAAACTTGGAAATCGTCCAAGACTAGAGAACGGGCAGAGGCCTTGTTGTCTGATCAAGGGAAATTGGAACATTTTCTGCAAGATATCGAGAAGAAATTGGCGCGACTACCTTTTGGAGGGGACAAGTTTTCGGCCATTCCAGGAATGATTTCCATGGTTAGAAGCTATGTTAACCGAGAATATACAACCTTACCAAAAGGAGCTATTTTGGCTACAATTGGTGCCTTAATCTACTTTTTCAGCCCACTGGATGCTCTGCCTGATTTCCTATTCGGACCAGGTTTGCTGGATGATGCCTTTGTGCTCAATGCCTGCCTCAAATTAGTTAAGTCAGATGTGGATGATTTCAGAAACTGGCAGGCAAGTCAGCGGAAGGTGGAAGAGTAGCTCTGCTATGACAAAAGGAGAAAGAAGATGTTAGAGAAAGTTGAACGCTTAATAAGTGAAATTAACCGTATTCATCTGGAGTATTCAAAGGATTATTTTGAAACCGGAAAGGTTGAAAAAGTCAATCTCAAGTATACATTTGCCAAGGTGCCAACGCAACCTATTCTTCTTAATATTATGGAGAGTAAAATCAATTTCATTCAAAGGGTTTGTAATGAAAGGGGAAATGAATGGCAAAAAAATCTTACATCTACATACTAAACTGGACTGAAGTACATGGATGTATAAAAATTGGAAAAGCTAATAATATCTGGAATAGGTATCAGCAATTAAAAAAGGGATTTGGAGAAGCCGACTTAGAGAATTCATACTGGTTTGAGGAAAAAGAAACTGCTATTTTACAAATTGAAAAGTTACTTCACACTTTTACAAGAAAATACAAAGTTGATTTTCCTAAAAAGTTAGAAGGGTCTACCGAACTTTTTGAAATAAAAGCTCTGGATGAAGTTAGAGATTTATGTGATAGAATGGGCATTCAATTGCATAAGGGGATTTATGCTCCTAAAGACAAGGTGGTTGCCAAAAAGTCCAATATAAAAATCAAAAATGAAAAAATAATTAAAGAACAAATTGAGGTTAACAGACTTAAATTGAATAATCTAATTGAGTTTATCCACACTATCAACGAACACCCAGGAGATTGGGTTGTAAGAGATATAAAGTCTAGTTCTTCAAAGGGACATAGATTCATAGTAACAACTGTAATAAATGAGAATCCAAATTCGAATTATAAAATGACAATAGATGAATTTAGAGAACTTAACGGTATTAGTTTTAAATTTTATTTTAATGACAGCAGTTGGAGTCAATTTTTTTTAGTTTCGAAAGCTACATTTACTGAGGGAAAAAAACTGAAATCTTTTGAATTATCTAGTAGCAAGATTGATGAAATTGAGAAATTGATTGAGGGTGACGAAGATTTATCGTTGCATATCAAACAATACTATTTTGATTTGTTCTCACAGCTTATTTCGGAGTTACGATTACTGCTCTCTAAAAAAGAAGAAAGTACATTTGATGTCGAGCAATGGCTTAATCCAAAATATGAATGGAATTCAGATGAACTTGCAGATACTGACAAATTTGGTGTATTCAATTTGTTGAAATATCCAGGCTTTACAACAATAAATTTGAAACTTGAAGTTTCAAAAATTTCAAAGATTATCTCGAACGGGTATTCTTGGACAATATTTCCAAACACTACTACTAAAACAATCGAATTGTTTCAGATGAAACCTCCGACAAAAGAAGTTTTACACACAATAAATAATTTTCAAGATGGAATTTATATTTCTGATGAAGAGAACTATTTTAAATTTTGCCGATTCTTGAGAGATTTATTTGAAATAGAAAAATTTGGTAATGAATACTTATATATTCCTAAAAACAAGGAACCACAGCAGTTGTCTCTAGATAATATTGAAGGTCTATTCTGATATAGTTGATTGAAATCGTATAGAATGGCTTTATAATTTCAGTGCCAGCCACAGGCGATTATCAAAAAAGTAAAAAAATTTTTTCGACAAGAAACAAAGAAAGGAATGTTCAGCTAGTCTGTCTAACTGAACACGGGACCGAATCGTCCCTTTGTATCTTAATTTATGTCTAACATTCAAAACATGTCCCTTGAGGACATCATGGGAGAGCGTTTTGGTCGCTACTCCAAATACATTATTCAGGAGCGGGCTCTACCAGACATTCGGGATGGTCTGAAACCTGTTCAGCGCCGTATCCTCTACTCTATGAATAAGGACGGCAACACCTTTGACAAGGGCTACCGTAAGTCCGCCAAGTCAGTCGGAAATATCATGGGGAATTTCCACCCGCACGGTGATTCCTCTATTTATGATGCCATGGTCCGCATGAGTCAGGACTGGAAGAACCGTGAGATTTTGGTGGAGATGCACGGAAACAACGGTTCCATGGACGGCGATCCGCCTGCGGCTATGCGTTACACCGAGGCTCGCCTGTCGGAAATGGCTGGTTATCTGCTGGCTGACATCGAGAAAAAGACCGTGCCATTTGCCTGGAACTTTGACGATACGGAAAAAGAACCCACTGTGCTACCAGCTGCCTTCCCTAATCTCTTGGTCAATGGAGCGACAGGAATTTCAGCTGGGTACGCGACTGACATCCCGCCGCATAATCTGGCGGAGGTCATTGATGCCGTTGTCTACATGATTGATCATCCGACAGCTAAGTTAGAAAAGCTAATGGAGTTCTTGCCTGGACCAGACTTCCCAACAGGTGCCATTATCCAAGGGGCTGACGAAATCAAGAAGGCCTATGAAACTGGTAAGGGCCGTGTCGTTGTTCGTAGCCGTTGTGAAATTGAACAACTCAAGGCAGGTAAGAAACAGATTGTCATTACTGAGATTCCTTACGAGGTCAACAAGGCTGTTTTGGTCAAGAAGATTGATGATGTCCGTGTCAATAACAAGGTGCCTGGTATTGCCGAGGTGCGTGATGAGTCAGACCGTACTGGTCTTCGGATTGCCATTGAGCTGAAAAAAGACAGCGATGAGCAGACCATTCTCAACTACCTTTACAAATACACCGACCTGCAAATCAATTATAACTTCAACATGGTGGCGATTGATAACTTCACACCGCGTCAGGTTGGCTTGCAGAAGATTTTGTCTAGCTACATTGCCCACCGTCGTGAGATTATCATTGCCCGGTCTAAGTTTGACAAGGAAAAGGCAGAAAAACGCCTCCATATCGTAGAAGGTTTGATTCGTGTCATTTCCATCTTGGACGAGGTTATTGCCCTTATCCGTGCTTCTGAAAACAAGGCGGATGCTAAGGAAAACTTGAAAATCAGCTATGATTTCAGCGAGGAACAGGCAGAAGCAATCGTAACCTTGCAACTCTACCGCTTGACCAATACCGACATTGTGACCTTGGAGAATGAAGAAGCAGCTCTACGCGAGCAGATTCAGACCTTGGCAGCCATTATCGGCGATGAGCGGACCATGTTCAATCTCATGAAGAAGGAACTGCGTGAGGTCAAGAAGCAATTTGGCAATCCTCGTTTGAGTGAGTTACAAGATCAGGCAGAAACGATTGAAATCGACACCGCCAGCTTGATTGTCGAAGAAGAAACTTTTGTCAGCGTGACCAAGGCAGGCTATATCAAGCGGACTAGTCCGCGTTCTTTCAATGCCTCAACGCTTGAAGAAATGGGCAAGCGGGACGATGACCAGCTGATTTTCTTGCAGAATACCAAGACAACCCAGCACCTCTTGCTCTTTACCAATCTTGGAAATGTCATCTACCGACCTGTACATGAGTTGACAGATATTCGTTGGAAGGACATTGGAGAACACCTGAGCCAGACTCTCATGAACTTTGACACCAATGAGGAAATTATCTTTGCTGAATTAGTGGAGAATTTTGATGAGGGAACTTATTTCGCGGTGACCAAATACGGTCAAATCAAGCGTGTGGAGCGGAAGGAGTTTACTCCTTGGCGGACTTACAAGTCCAAGTCAACCAAGTATGCCAAACTTAAAGATGCGAATGATGTGGTCATTACCGTATCACCTGTGGTCTTGGACGACATTATGCTCATGACAGAAAAGGGCTACGCTCTGCGATTTAACATCGAAGAAGTGCCAATCATCGGTGCCAAGGCGGCCGGTGTCAAGGCGGTCAACCTCAAGGACGAGGATGTGGTGGCTGCGGCCTTTATCAGCAACACCAGCTCCGTCTATCTCCTGACCCAGCGTGGTAGCCTCAAGCGGATGGCGACGGAGGAAATCCCTGTGACCAGCCGTGCCAAGCGTGGTTTGCAGGTTCTTCGTGAACTCAAGGCTAAGCCTCACCGTGTCTTTGCGGCAGGTCCAGCCTTGACGGACCAGGGTGATTTTGACCTCTTTAGCACGGCAAACGAAGATGAAACGACAAGTCAAATCCTTCACGTGCAGTCCAAAACAGGCAAACTCTATGAGGTTGATGTGACCCAGCTTAGCCTGTCTGAACGCACTAGCAATGGTAGCTTCATTTCGGATACCATTTCCGATGAAGAAGTCTTCAGAGCCTGGATTGATTAGGTATTTAGAATGAAAAAGAAATTCCTTATTTTGTTCACTATCTTAGTACTGATAGTCCTTGCCATGAAAGTCTTTCCTACCTTTGAGGACTGGCTTCACCAGCTGACTGGTTGGTACTAACAAATGAAGAAATCAACCCGCTCAGGCGGGTTTTTCTATTACATAAATTATTTGAGCATTTTCTGTAAAATGATATAATTAGAATATATCGTTGAGTTATCATCGTTTGATTTATATAATTTTTAAAATTTTATAGAGGTGAGAATATGAAAAGATTTGTTCCGTTATTGATTTTGCTACTAATCTGTCTTTCAGCTTGTCAAACCAAAAAGGAAGATAATATAGATGATACAGCTGTTACTACTTCATATATTGACAACTCGGACGAACTATATGAAAAATGGCAGAAGAATTTCAGATATGCATTTGTGGCATCGGATACCTCCACTTTGATGACGGCGGGTTTTTCTTTAAGGGTTAATCAAGAGGTTGAACTCTATCGTTCAGGCAGTGAATTGTTGGCTTGGAATCAAGGAAAAACTGTGCGCGGAACCTATAGGTTGAAATACTATGATAAAAAAGAAAGTGTTGAAACGTATTTGATTTTGGATGCGAAAACGGCTACAGATACGGAACCGGAGAGGATAAAAGTTTTACCAGACTTAATTGTGCAAATTGATGTTTCTGAAGCAGAATTGCAAAAAGCAGAGCCTAACCGTGAAGGAGATGAGAAAGTTACTTTTTATGCCTATCAGACAAGCGACGGAATTTTTGTACTGACAAATGGTAAGACTGGTGAGGATTTGCAAGTTTTCATAGCCTCCAATGAGGTTGCGAAAACATCAACTTCAGTTTTTCCAGAGATTGTGCTTGGGACGTGGTATGGATATGACTTATATAATAATATTGCAATTTATAGTCGTACCTTTCATTCTTCAGGCTTAGTTGAGGAACAGTTGCCAAGCGGAAAACTGGAAGCTTCAACAGTAAGTAATTTGATAGAAGTGGGTGAAAACTTATATAGATATGAATTAAAATCACAAGATAGTAGCGGTGTTTTTCAGGGCAATATTGGCGGAGTCGGTATCAAGTATGAATATGGTGTCTATATAAATTCAGATGGAAGCTATATAGAGCCAGTATTATTTTCAACTGAAGAAGGAGAAGAATTTGACTACCCAAATGATATTGTTCCTTCAGAACAATCAATGCGCATGTATAGAGATTTGGAGACATTGCGACTCAAGGAGGGAGAACATCTTAAAACTGATGGTGATTTTCTGAATACCGATACTAAAAATTTAACGAGTGAAGAGGTAGAAGATTGGGTTTGGCGTAATTTTAGTATTGGCATGGGAACTCCTGATTATCACTTCTATATCGAACAAGGTTGGAATGTAAGGAGTTACAAAAATCAAGATGATGGTTTAGTTTATGCTGATATTATAGATGAGAAGGGGCAGATTGTATGGTCGTTTCGAGTTGATGAGGAAGGATATCTTCAGACAAATAAAGGATTTGGATCCGGAATGGATATAGATTGGACTACTGTTGCTAGAAAATTTACTGATAGTGGTAGATGAGGAGAATGATAGGCTGGATTGGATTACTTGTTATATTCCAAAATATTCTGAATTTTTCTTGAAAATCACTTTCAAAAGTAGTAAAATAATATAAAATGAATTTGGAGAAACTTATGACAGTGAATATCGACTGGGAAAACCTTGGTTTTGCCTACATGAAATTGCCTTACCGCTTCATCGCTCACTTCAAGAACGGCCAGTGGTCTGAGGGACAGCTGACCGAAGATGCGGAACTTCACATTTCAGAAAGCTCACCAGCCCTCCACTACGGCCAACAGGCATTTGAAGGACTAAAAGCCTATCGTACCAAGGAGGGAAAACTCCAGCTCTTTCGTCCAGACCAAAACGCTGAGCGCCTACAACGAACAGCTGACCGCTTGCTCATGGAGCCTGTTCCGACGGAGCTCTTCATCAAGGCCTGCAAAGAAGTGGTCAAAGCCAATGCGGACTACGTTCCTCCTTATGGAACTGGTGGCACGCTCTATCTCCGCCCGCTACTCATCGGCGTCGGCGACATCATCGGCGTAAAACCAGCGGAAGAGTACATTTTCACCGTTTTTGCCATGCCAGTTGGTAACTATTTCAAAGGCGGTTTGGCTCCAACCAACTTCCTCATCCAAGACAAGTACGATCGTGCAGCACCAAATGGAACAGGGGCAGCCAAGGTCGGCGGTAACTACGCGGCGTCGCTCTTACCGGGTCAATATGCCAAGAAGCAAGGCTTCTCAGACGTGATTTACCTGGACCCAGCTACCCACACCAAGATTGAAGAAGTGGGCTCAGCAAACTTTTTTGGGATTACAGCCAATAACGAGTTTGTTACACCAATTTCACCGTCAATCTTGCCGTCTATTACCAAGTATTCTCTCTTGTATCTAGCAGAGCATCGTCTGGGGATGAAGGCAGTGGAGCGAGAAGTCCTTGTCGAAGAATTAGACCAGTTTGTCGAAGCAGGTGCTTGCGGAACGGCTGCAGTCATCTCGCCAATTGGTGGTGTTCAAATTGCAGACAAACTCCATGTTTTCCATAGCGAAACAGAAGTAGGACCTGTCACTCGTAAATTGTATGAAGAATTAACAGGCATCCAGTTTGGTGACATAGAAGCACCAGATGGATGGATTGTAGTGTTGGAATAAAATAGAAGGCTTGCACTTGCAAGCTCTTCTATTTTTTTGTAGAATAGTAAAAGTGAGGTTTGAAAATGAGTAAAAAAGATAAAAAAATTGAAATTCAAATTGAAGATAGTAAAGTCTTGGTTAATAAGGAAGAGTTTGCTGGTTACCGCTTAGTAATTGGTAAAAAAGTTATCGGTGAAATTGCAGAATTGGCAGAAAATAATTTTGCTGTTGTCAAAAATGGCAATACCGAAAGCTTTTATAAAAAACTAGAAAAAGCAGTCGGAAATATCATAGAAAATTATAATTTAAGTCACTAAAAGGCTTGTAATAGTCACTATTTTATGTTAGAATAGTGACTGTTGGTGTATGGAAAGATAGCGAAGAGGCTAAACGCGGCGGACTGTAAATCCGCTCCTTCGGGTTCGGGGGTTCGAATCCCTCTCTTTCCATGTCTAAGATACTAAGGCATCAAACGCACAGTAAAGATAGGAAGTTGACAGCAATTCCTGATTTGCTAGGAAACTTATCTTTTTTACTTAGAGTTTAGCCTGTGTCTTTTCAGAATATTATCTTAGAAAATGTTTTGGGGTATCGCCAAGCGGTAAGGCAAGGGACTTTGACTCCCTCATGCGTTGGTTCGAATCCAGCTACCCCAGTCAAGGTACTAGATTAAGTCTAGTTCGTCAAAGATGTCTATTTGTTGTTGTCCTTGCGTGTGCCTTAAATAAAATATATTTTATGTTGGGTCGAGAGACCTGATTGTCGGAGGTTTTTTTATAATGAACGAATTTGAAGATTTGTTGAACAGTGTAAGCGAAGTTACACCTGGTGATGTGGTAACTGCAGAAGTATTGACAGTTGATGCTGGTCAAGCAAACGTAGCTATCTCAGGTACTGGTGTTGAAGGCGTATTGACTCTTCGTGAGTTGACAAACGACCGTGATGCTGATATCAACGACCTTGTTAAAGTTGGTGAAACACTTGAATTGCTTGTACTTCGCCAAGTTGTTGGTAAAGATACAGACACTGTTACTTATCTTGTATCTAAAAAACGTTTGGAAGCGCGTAAAGCATGGGACAAGCTTGTTGGTCGTGAAGAAGAAGTTGTTACAGTTAAAGTAACTCGTGCCGTTAAAGGTGGTCTTGCAGTTGAATTTGAAGGTCTTCGTGGTTTCATCCCAGCTTCAATGATCGACAGCCGTTTCACTCGTAACACTGAGCGTTTCGTAGGTCAAGAATTTGATGCTAAAATCAAAGAAGTTGATCCTGCTGAGAACCGTTTCATCTTGTCACGTCGTGAAGTTGTAGAAGCAGAAGCTGCAGCAGCACGTGCAGAAGTATTTGGTAAATTGTCAGTTGGTGAAGTTGTAACTGGTAAAGTTGCACGTATCACAAGCTTCGGTGCTTTCATCGACCTTGGTGGTGTAGATGGATTGGTACACTTGACTGAATTGTCACATGAGCGTAACGTATCTCCTAAATCAGCTGTAACAGTTGGTGAAGAAGTTGAAGTTAAAGTTCTTGCAATTGACGAAGTTGAAGGTCGCGTATCATTGTCATTGAAAGCTACACAGCCTGGTCCTTGGGATGGCGTTGAGCAAAAATTGGCAGCTGGCGATGTAATCGAAGGTAAAGTTAAACGTTTGACTGACTTTGGTGCTTTCGTTGAAGTATTGCCAGGTATCGATGGTTTGGTACACATCTCACAAATTTCACACAAACGTGTTGAAAATCCAAAAGATGCTTTGTCAGTAGGTCAAGAAGTTACTGTTAAAGTTCTTGAAGTAAACGCTGCTGATGAGCGTGTATCACTTTCTATCAAAGCTTTGGAAGAGCGTCCAGCTGCTGCTGAAGGCGAAGAAAAAGCAGAGAAACGTGCTCCACGTCCACGTCGTCAAAAACGTGAAGAAAAACGTGATTACGAATTGCCAGAAACTCAATCTGGATTCTCAATGGCTGACCTTTTCGGTGACATTGAATTGTAATTCATATAAAAACTTGCCTAGTGCAAGTTTTTCCTTTCCACCCTTAGTGTAATGGATATCACGTAAGATTCCGGTTCTTGAGATGGGGGTTCGATTCCCTCAGGGTGGATTAAAATATAAAAGCCTGTACATTCAGGCTTTTTTCATATCATTTATGGAGAAAATCATGTTACATTTTGAAAATGATTATAACAAAGGTGCCCACCCTGCCTTGCTTGAAGCCTTAGTTGCAAGCAACCAAGAAGGTTTATCTGGATATGGCACTGATAAATATACTGAATCTGCTATCGAAAAAATCAGACTTGCTACGGACTGTCCTAATGCACAAGTTACGTTTTTAGCAGGTGGTACGCAGACCAATCAGATTGCCATCAATTCCATGCTGGCTTCTTATGAGGGTGTGATTGCTGCGGATACTGGGCATATTTCTACACATGAGGCTGGTGCTATTGAATTTTCTGGACACAAGGTTTTGACACTGCCGCATCATGAAGGGAAAATAACTGCAAGTGAGGTTGATAACTTCATCAAAGATTTCTATGCTGATGCTAACCATGCTCATATGGTTCATCCAGGAATGGTTTATATTTCCCACCCGACTGAATATGGTACGCTTTATAGCAAAACAGAGCTAGAAGACTTGTCCAAAGTTTGCCAACAGCACAATATTCCTCTCTTTTTAGACGGTGCTCGCTTGGGTTATGGGCTTGCTGCACGCGATACTGATCTTGATTTGCAGACCATAGCAGAGCTGACAGATATTTTCTACATTGGCGGGACAAAACTTGGTGCCTTGTTGGGAGAAGCTCTTGTATTTACAAAGAATAATCAGCCAAAGAATTTTGTATCTATTGTCAAACATCACGGTGCCTTGTTAGCTAAGGGACGATTGATTGGTGTCCAGTTTGATCGATTGTTCACTGATGACTTGTATCTTGAATTGGGACGTCATGCTATCGCAATGGCAGAGCAACTCACACAGATTTTGGAAGATAAAGGATTTCAATTCTACCTCAAATCACCAACCAATCAGCAATTCGTTATTGTTAAGAATGAAGAATTGACTAGATTGACAGAAGCTGGAATTGCCTATGGATTCTGGGAAAAATATGACGGTAGCCACAGTATCATCCGCTTTGCGACTAGCTGGTCAACTAGTCAAGAAGATATTGATGAATTGAGAAATAGATTATAGCAAGCAAAAAAAGAGGCTGGGACAAGAGTCCTAGCCTCACTAGTTTTTTCTAAATAGTTAAACTTGACGCATTGGTTGAGTGGGCTATCATTCGCTGATGTTATCAGCTTTTATAGTCCTACTCAACTGTGCGGAGCTGGGCTAACGGCTCATCGAACCCTTCGGGTTACCGATTTTTGTCCCACTCTCTTTTCATCTGTAAATAATGATAACGATAAATGGTATAGCCTTCAATAAGGCGGTAGCATATTCCACCCAAAATAGCTTTGATGATAAAGACAAGGTGTTTTGATAGGGGTGCCTGGACAGTCAATCCAAAAAGTATTCCTAAGATTACCCAAACTAGTACTGCCCACCAAAGCTCTTTAAACGGAGTATATTGTCCATGTCTTTCTTGACTTCATTAGATACTCTAACTGCACAGCTAGATAAGATAACTATGGGAAGAAGAGAATTGGTGTTAAACGGTTCTGGTAAAAATGATGCTAGCAAGAAGATTTCAATGAATGAAAATAACAATAACCAAACTAAAATAGGTATTCTAAGAATAAAATATTTCATACCGCACCTCCTAGATTTAGTATATCAAACCAAGAGCAGTTGTGCAAATATTTATCTGGTTATTCTTGGGAAGAACTTGTGGATGCTTCAGTAGAATTTTCTGTACTACTCGTTATTTCTGCTGTACTAGTTTGGATTTCTTGACTAGACGAAGTTTCTGTGATGCTAGAAGAACTGCTCTTCTCAGTAGTAGAACTACTGTATTCTTCATTTGGAGATGTTGTTTCAGAGTTTAGGATTGTCACACTTTTGTTTTCTCCTATTTGATTGATTGAAGAAGACTGGCCTCGGTTGGTTGAAGATACTGTGGTCACTGAGCTGCTGGGAGTAGTAGTGGCTGCATTAGAAGGTACTGAGAAAGTATAAATGGTAATACATGCAGTAATAATACCTAGAATCGAACCTATTAAGGTCAAAAACTTTTGTAGTTTTGTTAAGGCAGAACCATGTTCTTTTCTATTTGTTGATTTCATGTGCTATCCTCCAAGTTCATCATAAAAAACCAAGTTTAAAACTATCTTAAAGATTGGCGAAAGGCATAAAAACGTGATAAAATAGGACTATTGCAAACAAAGGAATATATAAAATGATCTATTTTGATAATGCGGCAACGACACAGGTCTATCCAGAAGTGTTGAAGACCTATACGGAAGTGGCGACAAAAATCTGGGGCAACCCCTCCAGCCTCCACAACCTGGGTAGTCAGGCAACCCGTATTTTGGAAGCATCTCGCAAGCAAATCGCAGAATTGCTTGGCCAGAATAGCAAAGAAATCTTTTTCACCTCAGGTGGTACGGAAGGTGACAACTGGGTCATCAAGGGAGTGGCATTTGAAAAGGCACATCTGGGCAAGCACATCATCGTGTCAGCTATTGAGCATCCAGCGGTAAAAGAATCAGCACTTTGGCTCAAAACACAAGGTTTTGAGGTGGATTTGGCTCCGGTCAATGCCCAAGGTTTTGTTGATGTTTCAGCCTTAGAAAGCTTGATTCGTCCAGATACCACACTGGTTTCTATCATGGTTGTCAACAATGAAATTGGTGCTATTCAGCCTATTCAGGAAATCTCCCAGCTCTTAGCTGATAAACCGACTATCTCCTTCCATGTGGATGCGGTGCAGGCAATCGGCAAGGTGCCAACGGAAGGGTATCTAACAGACCGAGTTGATTTTGCTAGTTTTTCAGGTCACAAATTCCACTCTGTCAGAGGAGTAGGCTTCGTCTATGTAAAAGCAGGCAAGAAAATCGCTCCGCTATTGACAGGAGGAGGACAGGAAAGCGACAAACGCTCAACAACGGAAAATGTGGCTGGTATCGCTGCAACGGCTAAGGCGCTCCGCTTGACATTAGACAAGGCGACAGACAGCCAGAAACGCCTTGTAGCCATGAAGCAGATTCTGGTAGATGAATTGGGTAAATACGATGATGTGGCAGTCTTTTCCGGGGTGAATGATTTTGTGCCCAACATTGTGACTTTCGGAATAAAGAACATCCGTGGCGAGGTAATTGTCCATGCCTTTGAAGACCACCAGATTTATATTTCGACCACCTCAGCCTGCTCGTCCAAGGCTGGAAAACCGGCTGGAACCCTGATTGCCATGGGAGTACCGCAGAAGCTGGCTCAAACTGCCGTCCGTATCAGTTTAGACGATGATAACGACATGGGGCAAATCGAACAATTCCTCACCATTTTCAAACAAATTTATCACAATACACAGAAAGTTAGGTAGTATGAACTATTCAGAAATTATGATTCGCTATGGCGAATTGTCAACTAAAGGAAAAAACAAGATGCGGTTTGTCAACAAACTCCGCAATAATATCAAGCATGTCCTTTCTGTTTACCCAGAAGTGACCGTTTATTTTGACCGTGACCGTGGTCATGTCTATTTGAATGGGGCGGATTATCAGGAAGTTTCAGCTTCTTTAAAGAAGATTTTTGGGATCCAAAATTTTGCACCGTCATATAAGGTTGAGAAGTCTGTTCCAGCCTTGAAAGAAGCGGTTGTTGAAATAATGCAGTCCATATACAAGGAAGGGATGACCTTCAAGATTGCTGCGCGTCGTAGCGACCACAGTTTTGAATTGGATAGCCGTGACCTCAACCAAGTTCTTGGGGATGCGGTTTTCACAGCTATTCCAAATGTACAGGTCCAGATGAAGTCGCCAGACATTACATTGCGAGTGGAAATTCGTCCTGACGCTGCTTATATTTCCCATGAAGATATCAAGGGTGCAGGTGGACTGCCAGTTGGTACATCTGGCAAGGGTACACTGATGTTATCAGGTGGTATTGATTCGCCAGTTGCGGGTTATTTGGCGCTCAAACGTGGGGTTGAAATCGAAGCCCTGCACTTTGCTAGCCCTCCATATACTAGCCCAGGTGCACTTAAAAAGGCCCATGATTTGACTCGTAAATTGACTGCCTTTGGTGGTAATATCACCTTCATCGAAGTGCCGTTTACAGAAATTCAGGAAGAAATCAAGGAAAAGGCACCTGAAGCTTATTTGATGACCTTGACCCGACGTTTCATGATGCGGATTACAGACCGAGTACGGGAAGAGCGTGGTGCCATGGTTATTATCAATGGTGAAAGTCTAGGACAAGTGGCCAGTCAAACCTTGGAATCCATGCAGGCTATCAATGCGGTGACAAATACACCTGTTATCCGTCCAGTCGTTACCATGGACAAGTTGGAAATCATTGATATTGCACAAGAAATTGATACCTTTGATATTTCCATCCAGCCATTTGAGGATTGCTGTACCATCTTTGCCCCTGACCGTCCAAAGACTAATCCTAAGATTAAAAATGTGGAGCAGTACGAAGCCCGCATGGATGTGGAAGGCTTGGTGGAACGAGCTGTAGCAGGGATTATCCTAACTGAAATCACTCCGAAAGAGGAAGTGAGAGACGAAGTGGATAGTTTGATTGAAGACTTACTGTAGTATACAATTATTTTGGTATACATTTAAATCCAGCTATTGCTGGATTTTTTAGTTCGAATCGTTCGGAAAAAATGAATTTGTATGATATAATAAGACTTCAGAAAAATACAAAGGAGTTATTATGAAAAAAGGAGCACTAACAGGATTACTCCTGTTTGGTATGTTTTTTGGTGCAGGAAACTTGATTTTCCCACCTGCACTTGGTGTCTTATCTGGTGAGAATTTCTGGCCAGCAATTTTAGGATTTGTCGTATCGGGTGTCGGAATTGCAGTCATTGCCTTGATTGTCGGTACATTAAACCCAAAAGGCTATGTACATGAAATTTCTCGCAAGATTTCACCGGCCTTTGCAACGGTTTATCTTGTTGCCTTATATTTGTCCATTGGTCCTTTCTTTGCCATTCCGCGTACGGCTACAACGTCCTTTGAAATTGGTATTGCGCCATTGTTGGGTGAAGCAAACCTTGGAATTTGGTTGTTCGGTTTTACAGCTCTCTACTTTGTGGCAGCCTACCTGATTGCCCTCAATCCATCTCAGATTTTGAATAGTATTGGACGAATTTTAACTCCAGTATTCGCTATTTTGATTGTTATTTTGGTTGTTCTAGGAGCTATCAAGGATGGTTCGACCAGTCCTCTGCCGGCAGCAGAAGCTTACTCAGCTGGACAGGCTTTTGGTACAGGATTTATTGAAGGATATAACACTTTGGATGCTCTTGCGGCGGTTGCTTTTAGTGTGGTAGCTGTCAATACCTTGAAACAACTTGGTTTCTCCAGCAAGAAGGAATATGTATCTACCATTTGGTCAGTAGGCCTTATTGTAGCCTTGGCTTTCTCAGCGCTTTATGTTGGTTTGGCTTTCCTTGGAAATCATTTCCCAGTGCCAGCAGATGTTTTGGCGTCCGATACGAACAAGGGTGTCTATGTTTTATCTCAAGCAACCCAAGCCATCTTTGGACCAAGTGCACAGATTTTCTTGGCAGCGATGGTTATCGTAACCTGCTTCACTACAACAGCTGGTTTGATTGTGTCTTCTGGTGAATTTTTCGCTGAGCGTTTTCCACGTTTTAGCTACAAAGTATATGCGACTGTCTTTACCTTGATTGGTTTTGGGATTGCCAATCTTGGTTTGAGTAAGATTATTGCCTTCTCTATTCCAGTTCTTTTGATTCTTTATCCAATTACGATCTGTATTGTTTTAATTACCATTGTCAATAAATTTGTACCACTTTCTACTTACGGTATGCAGTTGACAGTTGGCTTAGTAACAGCTTTGTCATTGGTAGAAGTTTTGGCAGGCCAATTTGGTTGGACAGCTATTTCAACAATCATTTCAGCTCTGCCATTGGCCGGACAATCATTAGCATGGTTATTGCCTGCTCTTGTCGGAATCGTTCTTTCACTTTTCTTGCCAAACAAGCAGGAGAGCGAAGTTTTTGAAATGTAAAAAAATGATACAAAACACTTGCATTTGCAGGTGTTTTTGTTATAATAGGAGTGTTGACTATGCACACCCTGTGCAACCGCACGACTACCGTTTAAGTGGTTCGTCCCACGGTACTAGGCGAGTCTTCACATTAAATTCGGGCAAGGCCCAAAATTCATAGGAGGTGCATAATGAGCACATACGCAATCATTAAAACTGGCGGCAAACAAGTTAAAGTTGAAGTCGGTCAAGCTATCTACGTTGAAAAATTGAACGTTGAAGCAGGTCAAGAAGTTACTTTCGAAGAAGTAGTTCTTGTTGGTGGTGAGAAAACTGTTGTGGGTACTCCACTTGTAGCAGGCGCTACTGTTGTTGGTACTGTTGAAAAACAAGGTAAACAGAAAAAAGTTGTTACCTTCAAGTACAAACCTAAAAAAGGTAGCCACCGCAAACAAGGTCACCGTCAACCTTACACAAAAGTTGTTATCAACGCTATCAACGCTTAAGGCGTAGCTTGAAGCAATCATTACAGAAATTCGGAGGAATAACATATGTTAAACTTGAATCTTGCTAACTTGCAATTTATGGCCCACAAAAAAGGTGGAGGTTCAACGTCAAACGGTCGTGATTCACAAGCGAAACGCCTTGGTGCGAAAGCTGCTGACGGCCAAACTGTATCAGGTGGTTCAATCCTTTACCGCCAACGTGGTACAAAAATCTACCCAGGAGCTAACGTAGGTCGTGGTGGAGATGACACTCTTTACGCTAAAGTAGAAGGCGTTGTACGCTTCGAACGTAAAGGTCGCGATAAGAAACAAGTATCTGTTTACCCAATCGCAAAATAATCATATAAAAAGGTCCATCGGGCCTTTTTATTTTTTGAATAATATAAAAACAAGGGAGTTTTTTGAAAATGAAAAATCTTAAAATTGTTAGTAGAAAGCTATTGTCTGAAAGTGAGTTGGTAGCTTGTCAACAGTTAAATAGAGAATGTCAAATTGCAGATGGTAGTCATCGGCAGCCTTACTTATCAAATATGCTTAATTTCGATAAAAGTATGCCAGCTTTTTTGCTTGCCTTTCAGGAAGATACCTTACTTGGTTTGTTAGCGATTTATGCAGATGATAAGGAAGATTTTGCTGAGGTGAGCCTCCTTGTCAGACCAGATGTCCGAAGAAGAGGAATTAGTAGCCAACTGTTAGCACGCTTTGAAAGGATTCAGAAAGAGCATCAACTTCTTGGTCCGCTTTTTGTGACAGAGCAAGTTTTCTTAGAGCATCATCCTAATTTACTAGAAAATATGAATCTAGTAGCAGAAGAAGAGAGGGAAACCTGGTTATGCAGAAATCGTCATCCATTCGAAGATGTAAACCTGAGTGACTTAACCTTTGCATTGGCTGTAGAAAGTGATATCCCTGCTATTGCTAACTTTCAGTCTAAGGCTTTTGACACCTCTTTGGAAGTTAGTGAGCAGTATGCCAAAGAAGCGATTCAAGATGAGAATAGTAACTTATATATTATCAAAAATAATGAGAAGATCCTTGGCTCCTGCACTGTAGACCTTTCTACAAGCTACAACTACCTCTATGGTTTAGCAGTGGACGAAGATGCCAGAGGAAGAGGTATTGGTACGAACTTGGTCAAATTGGTCATCAATGATCTGATTGAAAGAAATTCTAAAGATTTTCAAATTGCCGTTGAAGAGGAAAACGAGGGTGCTTGGAAGTTATATAGGAAATTAGGATTTGAGGAACAGACTCAAATTGTCTATTTAAAGAGTAAAAATTAGTCCATAAGTTTAAATCGAGAATTCAAAAATACTGTGATGGGACTGACTTTTTCAGCAATTTCCTCCTTTTTTTGATATAATGGAAAAAGCAGTTTTAAGAGGTTTCAAGTATGAACATTCAACAATTACGCTATGTTGTTGCCATTGCCAACAGTGGTACCTTTCGTGAGGCAGCGGAAAAAATGTACGTTTCACAGCCAAGTTTGTCCATTTCTATTCGAGATTTGGAAAAAGAGGTTGGTTTTCAGATTTTTAATCGGACCAGTTCAGGAACGGTTCTAACCAAGGAAGGCATGGAGTTTTATGAGAAGGCGCAAGCCTTGGTAAAGGGCTTTGATCAGTTTGAAAATCGTTATTTACAAGCTGAAGAGAGCGAAAAAATCTTTTCCATTTCCAGCCAGCATTACGATTTCTTACCACCTTTAATAACGGAGTTTTCTACTGCCCATCCTCAGTACCAAAATCTTCGTATTTTTGAATCCACTACCGTACAGATTTTAGATGAAGTGGCCCAGGGGTATAGTGAGCTTGGGATTATTTATTTAAACAGCCGCAATACCAAGGGGATTATGCAAAAACTGGAAAAGCTCAAGCTGGAAGTAGAAGATTTAATTGATTTTCAAACCCACATCTATCTTCGCAAAGATCATCCTTTGACCAGTAAGGATGAGGTTGACTTAAGTGATTTAGTTGGTCTGCCGACTGTTCGATTTACTCAGGAAAAAGAAGCCTATCTGTACTATTCTGAAAATTTGGTTGATACGTCAGATTCTTCCGTTACCTTTGATGTGACGGACCGTGCAACCTTGAATGGAATTTTGGAAAGAACGGATGCCTACGCGACTGGTTCTGGATTTTTGGATAGCGAGAGTGTCAATGGGATTACGGTCATTCCAATTAAAGATCAAATTGATAATCGCATGGTCTACGTCAAACGAGCTGATGGAGAATTAAGCCAGTGTGCTTTAGATTTTATTGAAATGATGCATCGATATTTTGATGCGAAGAAAGGTTAGTATGAGAAAGTTTGGATTTCCAATTCTGGCAGTTGTTTTGATAGGTCTTGATCAGATTGTCAAGGCTTGGACAGTTGCCAATATTGAATTAGATACGGTTGAGCCGTTTCTTCCAGGATTTATGAGTCTGGCTTATTTGCGAAATTATGGT
This sequence comes from Streptococcus sp. SS-4456, assembly GCF_036680365.1. Classification (NCBI taxonomy): domain Bacteria; kingdom Bacillati; phylum Bacillota; class Bacilli; order Lactobacillales; family Streptococcaceae; genus Streptococcus; species Streptococcus sp. SS-4456. The sequence goes on from NZ_JAVIHI010000013.1 coordinate 29,013, forward strand.
GCAGCCTGGTCTATTTTACAAAATCAACAATGGTTTTTCATGATTGTTACTCTTGTTGTTGTAACAACTTTGATTTGGTATTATGTGAAGCAAATCAAGGGTAACCTGTGGACCTTGTTTAGCCTGGCTTTGATGATTGCTGGAGCTCTGGGGAATTTTATTGATCGAATTCGACTAGGTTATGTAGTGGATATGTTCCACTTGGATTTTATCAGTTTCCCAGTATTTAATGTGGCGGATATGTGTTTGTCTGTTGGTGTAGGAATTTTGTTTATTAGTATTATGAAAGAAGATAGTAATGGAAGTAAGAGTTGAGATTGGTGGCGTTCGGTTGGACAAGGCCTTGGCGGATTTGACAGACTTGTCCCGTTCAGTTGCCAATGAACAGATTAAAAATGGTCAGGTTTTGGTTAATGGGCAGCCTAAAAAAGCCAAATACAGTGTGCAAGTTGGTGACATTCTAACCTATCAGGTGCCAGAAATAGAAGAGATCGACTATGTAGCTGAGGACATTCCTTTAGAAATTGTCTATCAGGATGAGGATGTTGCAGTAGTGAATAAACCTCAAGGTATGGTGGTTCATCCTTCAGCTGGTCACACATCTGGAACGCTGGTCAATGCGCTTTTGTATCATGTCAAGGATTTGTCAGGTATCAATGGTGTTCTGCGACCAGGTATTGTCCATCGGATTGACAAGGACACATCTGGTTTGCTCATGATTGCTAAAAATGATGAAGCACATACAAAGTTGGCTGCTGAATTAAAAGACAAAAAGTCGCTTCGTAAATATTGGGCGATTGTTCATGGCAATCTGCCAAATGACCGTGGGATGATTGAAGCGCCGATTGGCCGTTCTGAGAAAGACCGCAAGAAACAGGCTGTGACAGCCAAAGGGAAAGAAGCTGTGACACGTTTTCAGGTTTTGGAACGTTTCGGAGATTATACCTTGCTAGAATTGACCTTGGAAACCGGACGAACTCATCAAATTCGTGTTCACATGGCTTATATCGGTCATCCTGTGGCTGGTGATGAGGCCTACGGTCCTAAAAAGACACTCAAGGGACATGGCCAATTTCTTCATGCCAGAACGCTTGGATTTACCCATCCAAGAACTGGGGAAGTGGTGGAGTTTACGGCAGAAGCGCCAGCTATTTTCCAAGAAACACTTGAAAAACTTCGTCAGTTAAATGGCTGATGAAAACCTGTTCATCTTGCCCATTTTCCCAACAAATGCTATACTAGAAGACGATGAAAATGTAAGGAGTGTGAAAAAATATGGAAAATTTACCAAATTGTCCAAAATGTAATTCTGAATATGTTTATGAAGACGGCGCCCTCTTGGTCTGTCCTGAGTGTGCTTATGAGTGGAACCCAGCGGATGTAGCTGAGGAGGAGAGTGGTCCAGTTGCTATCGACGCAAACGGTAATCGTTTGGCGGACGGCGATACTGTGACGCTTATCAAAGATTTGAAAGTGAAAGGTGCGCCTAAGGACCTTAAACAAGGTACACGTGTTAAAGGCATCCGTATCGTTGAGGGTGACCACAATATCGACTGTAAGATCGATGGTTTTGGTGCCATGAAGTTGAAATCAGAATTTGTTAAAAAAATCTAAGAGAGAAGGCTGGTCCATCCAGTCTTTTGTCGTTTTTGAAAGGATAGTATGAAGAATCAAAGTTTATTATTTTATAGCAGGTGTTTGTTGGCGGCTTTAGCGATTACGGGAACTGCTCTAGAAATCATCAAGTATGGTATTGGCATGCTCATGTATTACACGGTTCAGTCCAACTTGTTGGTATCTGTTTTTGCGGTCTATATGGTCTATGCTATGCACAAAGGGCATGACTTGCAATCATCAAAATTCTTGCGAATCAAGGCAGCGGTAACCATGTCTATCATGATTACCTGTGTGGTCTATCATTTTATGTTGGCGCCTCTTGTAGATGATTTTTGGCGAGTGGAAAATTTGCTTTGTCACTATATAGTTCCACTTTATTTCTTATCAGATACCTTGTTGGTGGATCGTCAGCAACAGTACAAGTGGTTTGACCCGATTTGGTGGACGCTTTTACCAATTCTTTACATGATTTTTGGGCTTGTTAATGGTCTTTTTATCAAAATTCCAATTCCTGATGCCAAGGATAGCCCCTTTGCTTATTTCTTCCTCAATGTTCCCAAATATGGTTGGAACTTTGTCTTGACCTATGCAGGTACAATATTTGTAGCTTATCTGTTTAGTGGGTTTATTTTGGCAGGTGTAAAATCCCTCAATGTTGGTCGTGGTCTGCTAAACAGGTAAGATTCTCAGCAAAATCCGAAGATTTTCAAATTTTTTACAGTAAGAATTTGTCTAGGTAGAAAAATTGTGCTATACTTTGCTTAATCAATCCTTTAAATCCTGTCCAGAGAGGCAGACAAGGAGCAACGTGTTAATCAGGTTAGTAGATAATATAGTCGAATGAATTAGCTTTCAGACAAGGAACTGAGGTGCAGGCAATACTGGAGTATGGCAAGCCGAAAGTGACGATGTATCAAAGCTAATTCAAATGACTATACTAGCCTATATTTTCATAGTCTCCTTGTAAAAGGGGACTTTTTTCTATATTTTTTGGAGGTCTTTATGAAGACAAAAGAAATCGTTGACGATATGACCATGAAACGGGCCATCACCCGTATCACCTATGAAATTATCGAGGGGAACAAAAATTTGGATAATATTGTTCTGGCAGGTATAAAAACCCGCGGGGTGTTCATTGCTAAACGTATTCAGGAAAGGCTGAAACAGTTAGAGGGGATTGATGTTCCACTGGGGGAACTGGATACCAAGCCTTTCCGTGATGATGTAAAAGTCGAAGAAGATACGACAAGCATGACTGCTGATGTGAATGAGCGTGATGTTATTTTAGTGGACGATGTGCTCTATACGGGTCGGACCATTCGTGCGGCTATTGACAATGTGGTTTCCTTGGGGCGACCAGCTCGCGTAAGTCTGGCTGTTCTAGTTGACCGTGGTCACAGAGAACTACCTATTCGAGCGGACTATGTTGGGAAGAACATTCCGACTAGTCGTTCGGAAGAAATCATCGTTCACATGGCTGAAATCGATGGTCAGGATTCTGTCCTCCTAGTCGAGGGAGCTTAGTCGTTTATTTTTCAACTCAATATTCTACATCTTATATCCTAAAGGCAGGTATCGTCATGACAATTACAAATGGTAAAGTTTCACTCAAACACTTGGTTACTATGGAAACTCTTTCAAACGAGGAAGTGCTCGGGCTTATTCAGAGAGGAATTGCTTTCAAAGGTGGGGAGCGGGTAGAGTTGGATAGGAAGTATTATGCTTCCAACCTATTCTTTGAGGATTCGACTAGGACCCACAAGTCTTTTGAAATGGCAGAGCTTCGTTTGGATATGGGGATGATTGACTTTGATGCGCGTACCAGTTCGGTCAATAAGGGTGAAACCTTGTATGATACGATTTTGACTATGTCAGCCTTGGGGGTCGACATCTGTGTCATTCGTCATTCTGAAGTAGATTACTACAAGCAGTTGATTGATAGCCCGACCATTCAGACATCAATTGTCAATGGCGGTGATGGTTCTGGGCAACACCCAAGCCAGTCCTTGCTAGATTTGATGACCATATATGAAGAATTTGGAACTTTTGAAGGCTTGAAGATTGCCATTGCAGGTGATATTACACACTCACGGGTTGCCAAGTCAAATATGCAAATTTTGAAGCGTTTGGGTGCGGAAATTTACTTTGCTGGACCAGAAGAGTGGTATGCAGAGGAATTTGATGTTTATGGTCAACATGTGAATATTGATGATATTGTTGAGAAAGTAGATGTCTTGATGTTGCTTCGTGTGCAACACGAGCGCCATGATGGTGATGGAGGCTTTTCGAAAGAAACCTACAATCGCTTGCATGGCTTGACTGAAGAACGCTACAAGCGCTTGAAAGACAGAGCTATTGTCATGCATCCTGCCCCTGTCAATCGTGATGTAGAAATTGATGACCATTTAGTAGAGGCATCAAAATCACGCATCGTCAGACAAATGCAGAATGGAGTATTTGTCCGGATGGCGATTTTGGAAGCTATTGTTAATGGTAAGGCTTAAGAATTTATTAGACTTATCTTACTTAATGTCACTCAGGTAGGTGACGAATAGAAAGGCAAGGGACAGGTCAATGGTTACGAGCAACTCATTTCCCTAGGCCTGGGAGTGGGAAAGAACTCGAAAAGTAAAAAAGAGCTCGTCTTCCCACCCCCCGCACAGTTGATTAGGTTAAATTTGGAGTATAGAATACGAACAAATTTACCAATCAACCACTGCGCTGAGATGTTGACACCTGCTCTTGGAAATGGTGATATACTTTAAGGCTATCCCTTGCACTAGTTTGTACAGTCAATTATTATCGAATTGACTGTACAAATGTCGGTCAGAGCAAGTCGGACTACATGCAAGGCATGTTTCCTTCTACGCAAAGTCCTATCGGACCTTTGCTAGCTCTGACACTAGCCGTAAGGTTTACCTAATATCGAGCTAAACCTTACGGCGTCGGACTATTATTTAATTCTATCCGGAGAGATAGAAAATAGAAAGGAGAAGATACAGGTTCGAGTATGATCTAGTTTTCTATTCGAACACGCCCTAAGGACTGTGTGAAAAAGATAAATATCGTCTTGACGCTCATAGCGTCGGCGTCGAATTTCCTATTTTCACTTTGTCCTTTTAACGGGCTTTGTATCATAGTTTATGTCAAAAAGACGTTTAATTTTGGAAGATGGTACTATTTTTGAAGGTGAGGCCTTTGGTGCTGATATTGATGTGACTGGTGAGTTAGTTTTCTCAACGGGGATGACGGGTTACCAGGAATCAATCACAGACCAGTCCTATAATGGTCAGATTTTAACCTTTACCTATCCTTTAGTTGGAAATTACGGGATCAATCGAGATGATTATGAATCCATCAATCCGACCTGTAAGGGGGTTGTGGTTAGTGAATGGGCTCGTAGGGTAAGTAACTGGCGTAACCAGATGACTTTGGATGAATTTTTAAAGGCTAAGAAAATTCCAGCTATTTCTGGAATTGACACACGCGCCTTGACAAAAATTATTCGTCAGCACGGGACCATGAAGGCGACTCTTGCAAATGTTGGTGATTCCGTTGAGCATTTGACGGATCAGCTGAGGGCGACCGTTTTGCCAACCAACAACATCCAGCAAGTATCTACCAAAACAGCCTATCCTGCGCCTGGAATTGGCCGTAGTGTTGTGCTGGTTGATTTTGGCTTGAAGCATTCTATTCTTCGTGAATTAGCAAAACGCGACTGCAATGTGACGGTTGTTCCTTACGATACGACAGCAGAAGAAATATTGGCTCTTAATCCAGACGGTGTCATGCTGTCAAACGGTCCTGGTAACCCAGATGATGTTCTAGAAGCCTTGGACATGATTCGGGGCATTCTTGGCAAAATTCCAATTTTTGGTATCTGTATGGGGCACCAACTCTTCGCCAAGGCCAATGGTGCTACAACTTACAAGATGAAGTTCGGACATCGAGGATTTAACCATGCGGTTCGTGAAATTGCGACTGGTCGAGTAGATTTTACCAGTCAGAACCACGGTTATGCTGTTGCTCGTGAAGATTTGCCAGAGTGTTTGATGATTACACATGAGGAAATCAACGACAAATCAGTTGAAGGGGTACGCCATAAGTACCATCCAGGTTTCTCTGTTCAATTCCATCCGGATGCAGCACCTGGTCCACACGATGCTAGCTATCTCTTTGATGAATTTATGGATTTGATGGATGGTTTCCAGGCAAGATAATAAATCTATTGTTTACAATTTCGAAAACACTTTATTGCCGAATGTCAGTTATTTAATGTTAACCTGTGAGTTGACGAATAGAAAGGCAAGGGACAGATCAATGGTTGCGAGCAACTCATTTCCCTACGCCTACCTCTATGGAGGTCAGGCAATTCCTTGCACTAGCCGTAAGGTTTAACTAATATCGAGCTAAACCTTACGGCGTCGGACTTATCTTATTTAATGTCAACCTGAGAGTTGACGAATAGAAAGGAGAAGGGGTGTTCTGTTGCTCGGATTTTCTAATTGAATTCGGGCTACGGACTGGGTCAAAAAGATAGTTTTTCCTCGAACGCAAGCGTTCTTGGTCAAACTCCTATTTTGACTGTGTCCGCTTAACGCCCTTAATATCTTAAAATTATGCCAAAACGTACGGATATTAAGAAAATTATGGTGATCGGGTCTGGTCCGATTATTATTGGTCAGGCTGCGGAGTTTGATTATGCTGGGACTCAGGCTTGTTTGGCTTTGAAGGAAGAAGGCTATAGTGTTGTCTTAGTCAATTCAAACCCTGCGACCATTATGACAGACAAGGAAATAGCAGACAAGGTTTATATTGAGCCGATCACGCTTGAATTTGTCACACGGATTTTACGGAAGGAGCGTCCAGATGCTCTCTTGCCAACCCTGGGTGGTCAGACTGGTCTCAACATGGCCATGGAATTGTCTAAGGCTGGTATTTTAGATGAGCTTGGAGTTGAGTTGTTAGGGACAAAATTGTCTGCAATCGATCAGGCAGAGGACCGCGACCTCTTCAAACAACTCATGGAAGACCTCAATCAGCCTATTCCTGAGTCAACGATTGTGACAACAGTTGATGAGGCTTTGGAATTTGCTGCTGAAATTGGCTATCCTGTCATTGTTCGCCCAGCCTTCACGCTGGGTGGAACTGGCGGTGGTATGTGTGCCAATGAAGAAGAACTGTGTGAAATTGCAGAAAATGGTCTGAAACTGTCGCCAGTAACCCAGTGTTTGATTGAACGTTCCATTGCTGGTTTCAAAGAAATTGAATACGAAGTGATGCGCGATGCGGCTGACAATGCCTTGGTCGTATGTAACATGGAAAACTTTGACCCTGTGGGAATTCATACAGGGGATTCTATCGTATTTGCCCCAACGCAGACGCTTTCGGATATTGAAAACCAGATGTTGCGTGATGCCAGTCTGAGTATTATTCGTGCCCTCAAAATCGAAGGTGGCTGTAATGTGCAGTTGGCACTAGATCCACATAGTTTCAAATATTATGTCATTGAAGTAAACCCACGTGTGTCCCGTTCGTCTGCCTTGGCATCAAAAGCAACGGGCTATCCTATCGCCAAATTGGCCGCAAAAATTGCGGTTGGTTTGACCTTGGATGAAATGGTCAACCCTGTTACGGGAACAACCTATGCCATGTTCGAGCCTGCTCTTGACTACGTTGTGGCTAAGATTCCACGTTTCCCATTTGATAAGTTTGAGAAAGGGGAACGTCGCCTTGGAACGCAGATGAAGGCAACTGGTGAGGTCATGGCTATTGGTCGTAACATCGAAGAAAGCCTACTCAAGGCCTGTCGTTCTTTGGAAATCGGAGTCTATCACAATGAAATGCCTGAACTCAGCCAAGTGACAGATGACCAATTGGTTGAAAAGATTGTCAAGGCACAGGATGATCGTTTATTCTATCTTTCAGAAGCCCTTCGACGTGGCTATACAGTAGAAGAATTGGCTCAGTTGACCAAGATTGATGTCTTCTTCCTTGACAAGCTATTGCATATCTTGGAAATCGAACAGGAATTGGCAACGAATTTTGATAACATTGACCTATTGAAAAAAGCCAAGAAATACGGTTTTGCAGACCGCAAGATTGCGGAACTCTGGGGACGGACAGAATCCTACATCCATCAACTGAGAACAGAACACAAGATTATCCCAGTCTACAAGATGGTGGATACTTGTGCGGCTGAATTCGAAAGTTCAACGCCGTATTTCTATTCAACTTATGAGTGGGAAAATGAGTCCATCCGTTCGGAAAAAGAATCCGTTTTGGTGCTGGGGTCTGGACCAATTCGTATCGGTCAGGGTGTGGAGTTTGACTATGCGACAGTGCATTCTGTCAAGGCCATTCAGGCAGCGGGCTACGAAGCCATCATTATGAATTCAAACCCTGAAACTGTGTCAACTGACTTTTCGGTTTCGGACAAGCTTTATTTTGAGCCATTGACCTTGGAAGATGTCTTGAATGTCATTGATTTGGAACAGCCAAAAGGGGTTATCGTTCAGTTCGGTGGCCAGACGGCTATCAATTTGGCAGAGCCATTGGCCAAAGCAGGTATTCCAATCTTGGGTACGCAAGTAGCGGATTTGGATAGAGCTGAAGACAGGGATTTATTTGAAAAAGCCCTGAAAGACCTTGGGATTCCACAGCCACCAGGCCAAACCGCAACCAATGAAGAGGAAGCCCTAGAAACGGCCCGCAAAATTGGTTTCCCGGTACTTGTTCGTCCCTCTTATGTCTTGGGCGGTCGTGCTATGGAGATTGTCGAAAATGAAGCGGATTTGCGTTCTTATATGAGAACGGCGGTCAAGGCTTCGCCAGAACATCCTATTTTGGTGGATTCTTACATCGTCGGTCGTGAGTGCGAAGTCGATGCGATTTCAGATGGTAAGGATGTCTTGATTCCAGGGATTATGGAGCATATCGAACGTGCAGGGGTTCACTCAGGGGACTCAATGGCCGTTTATCCGCCACAAACCTTGTCTAAAGAAGTGCAGGCGACCATTTCAGATTACACCAAACGCTTGGCAATCGGTCTCAACTGTATCGGTATGATGAATATCCAGTTTGTCATCAAGGATGAAACGGTCTATGTCATTGAGGTCAATCCTCGTGCCAGTCGTACGGTGCCATTCTTGTCCAAAGTCACAGACATTCCAATGGCTCAGGTTGCAACCAAATTGATTTTGGGACAAAGCCTTGCGGAACTGGGGTACCAAGACGGTCTTTATCCTGAGAGCAACCAAGTGCACGTCAAGGCACCTGTATTCTCCTTTACAAAACTCGCCAAAGTAGATAGTTTGCTGGGACCTGAGATGAAATCTACTGGTGAAATTATGGGCTCAGACTTGACACTTGAAAAAGCACTGTATAAGGCTTTTGAAGCAAGCTATCAACACCTGTCTGAATTTGGTAATGTAGTCTTTACCATTGCGGATGAAGACAAGGAGGAAGCACTAGGTCTTGCTCAACGCTTCCATGAACTAGGTTATGGCCTACTGGCTACGGCAGGAACAGCCGCCTTTCTAACAGAAAATGGACTTGCTGTAACAACTGTTGGCAAATTGGGCGATGCAGCTTATCAAGATATTCCAAGTCTTGTTCGAGCAGGTAAGGTCCAGGCTATTATCAATACGGTTGGTAAAAAACGTGTAGCCGATGACGACGGTCAGGTCATTCGAAGCTCTGCTATTGAAGGAGGAATTCCACTCTTTACAGCCCTTGATACAGCAGAAGCTATGATTAAGGTGTTGGAAAGCCGTAGCTTTATGACACAGGCTATATAGAAGATAATGCAAATTTGCAGCATAGACGACTTCGCAAGAGGTCGTCTTTTTGATATAATAGAGTTGTAATTATAACTAGTAGGATCGGCAAGGTAAATAAGGGAATAAAATGAAAATAGAAAAAATGACAGTAGAAGAGTTTGTACAATTGAAGAAGGATGCTCAGGTTTCCTTGATTTTACTGATTATTTTTGGACTTGTCTTGTTTTCCAGCATGTTTTATATCACAGTGATTGGTGCGAGAACACAAATGTACAATTCACTTGTGACGATGGTGTTTCTATCTGTATTGATGAGTGCAGTCAGACCCTATGTTTTTTCCAAAAATATCTTAGAGAAAAAACAACCTGAGCTGAAACAGTATTCGACAGAGGGCTACTCAGTTTCTAGTGCCTTTCTAAAAAGGGTTTTTCTAGTTTATTCGGTTGCGATTATTGTGGTTGTATTCGGTTTTGCTTCTGCCTACGCAACTCGGGTTGAGACCATCCTTCCCGATGATACCTTACCAAGTCTGGAACAGAAATCTATTATTGAATTAGAGCTTGAGGAAGATCAATGACAAAGCAAGAATTACTGAATTTTGTGGAAGCTCACCAATCTGAAATAGGGGCATTTACTATTATGCCAGGAAGAAAATTTGGTGGGCAATTTACTCTCGGCTACTATTTTGATGAGGAGTCACAAAAGTATAAATTTTATGAAGTAAGTGAGCGTCAAGATTTTAAAATAAGGGCTGAATTTAATACGGAATCTGAAGCAATAGATAGACTATATCAAAAAATAGTTTTTCGTTTTAATTTAACTGCTCCATCTATTTATACTAATACGGAATCTATCGACTCTATCGAAATTATAGGGGCCTCTGTTTAGGGACTTCAAAGCCAACTTTCTCACATTGAAGTCTCAAGCCCAAGCCAAATTCAGCTCAACGCTCGTTAGGATCAGGACTTTGTGGACTTGCAAACGGTCGAGTTTGGTAAAATCGCCAGAAGGTCGAGAATAACATCACGATCAAGATGACGGTTGATGGCGTGGAGCAGAAAATCCGAGTGGATGCGATTGGTTTTGACGAGGCAGGCAAGGGCGACTTTTTCGGCGGTGTTGAGATACCTAAGGGCACACGGATTGATGTCGTGTCGCAGAAGACTGGGAATGTGATGATTGGGGGAGATAGTTTCTCACCAGAGTGGGAAAAGCTACGTCAGAGTTTTCCGGATCCTAATTTAGAGCAGTCAATAATAGACGACATCGTCACCATTAAAGTAGATTCTGAGAACGGTGAATTTAGGCCAAATCCCTGAATTATCTTGGTTTGGTTAAGGAGAAAACATGAAAAAAACAATATGGAATGCCTCTGTAGAAGAGAGTATGAATCTTGTAACAGATAAATACATCAAAACTTCTATGGATGATGTTAATCAACATGGATATAAGAAGAAAATTTTAGGTTTTTTTACGATGGTTCTTTTCATCGGGCTACTCAGTTTAATTGGAAGCTATATTGATAAGGAATCTGGAGTATTGTTATTTTTAAAAGCTGAACTATTATTTCGAATCCCATTAGTACTAAGTTTGCTGTTTTTATTCTGTTATCTGATGGAATTGAGAAAAGTCAAGGAGTATAGAGTTCTATTCTACTATATTTTTAATAGGTATATGTTTTTGGTGATGAGTTGTTTTATTTTACAATTTTGGCTGATATGTGCTGTAGGATTTGCGATTCTATGGGGTTCAGTTCTGTCAATTATCGTCAATGTCGGTATTTTTAGTATAGTGGTATCAGAACGTCTTATTTCGTTTGTAAAGAAAACAGAAGGAGTATTGTATCAAGGACAACCATCAAATAACATCTTGTACAAATTCCTGGAAAAATTTGTTGCTTTTTCAAAAAGATATGGTGGTGGTTTAGTTGTTCTTCTCATTGTTAGTCGTTTTGTATTTAAAAATAGCTTTCAAAGTGCAAGTGGAGAAGACATTTACCATAATGATTTTTTACGCTCCCTGGCGATGACATTTAGTGTTTTTTTTCTATCCTCCCGTTTTATTTCTCTGTAGCTATTGCTACTAGTTGTATAGAGGGATATTACTTGGAGAAATATTCCGAAGATTACCGTCAACTATCTGGTTATTCCGTAGAAGACTGGTATGGTAAAAAGTCCAAGCGATATAAGGAAAGTTTGGGAAAGTAGGTTTTGTTTAGATCGTCTTAATTTACTTTTGGTTTATGGCTAAGCAATGGATTCCCAAATTCCAAGTTACATTTTTTTGAGGTTCTAAGTTATTAACTTGTAAATCCAGACAGGGTCAACTTGTCTGGATTTTTTGGTATAATGGGAGGGTAGAAATATTCTTCATTGTGCATAAACGGTTTGGCTAGACTTGGTCTAAAGCGGAGCCTAGGAGTGGGAATGAGGTTGGAGTTGTTATCTCTCGCATCCATTTTGAAACAAGTTGAGTATACACACGAATGGGTTCAAAATGTTATAGATAATGACTCGGTATCATTTGTCAATGGTGATACGCCAGGTTCGAATCCACTTAATATTCCAGGGGCTAAAACTTGGTCAGGGGCTGATATGACAAATTCTGAGAGTGAGCTACTTATGCCTACTATTGATATGCGAGGGCATTCAGTATGAAGACTTCCAAGCTTCAATTGCAGAAAAGGGATATTATGAAATAAAAAATCCTAATGTTTTTATTCCTAATGTTACAACGAATCAGACTTATCCAACAGAGGGGATTGTCAGAATAAACCAATGGGTAGGAGGAAATAACTGATGAAAGACTATCAGCCAGTTAAAACAGGTTGGGAACTTGAGAAATATAAGCAAGCCATAAAAGAAGGTAAAGAGGATGAATTGTTTCTTGGTGATGGCGAATTTATGATTCGTCATCGAGAATCTTTCTTTGAAGGTATTACAGATATGGAGGTTTTGATAAGATACTGTTTGTTTCCTTTGTATGAAGAGGGAGATAGAGATATCGTTCGTCGCACAGAAAATATTCTAAAAGATTTTGTAGCAAGTGGTGAGATAAATAAATTGTATTAGGTCTCTCAGTATTTTAAAATTCAGAAATGGTTATTAAGTAGCTACAATAACCTTCCTTTTATTATTGAACTTGAACAATTTGTTCCGATTTTTTTTGAAAAAGTTGTCAAGATACCTTTGGAAACAGAATCAGTTCGATATGGAGCGGTTTGTGCTTGGATGAGTGAAACACCAGAATTTCTTGAGTATGACAAAACAACAATTGATAGGATTATGAATAAGCTTAAGGAATTAGCCAACAGACCTCAAGAAGTTCCATCACTTGAGGAAATTTTTCCGATTGAACTTGATCCAACCAAAATTGATTCTATAGGAGTTATAGAAAATCATTTGGAAATGTTATTGCTAGATAGCAACAAATGGCGAAAACCGCTAGAAAAACAACACCTTCTCAAACTCCAAGAAAAGCTGAACAACTACATTCACTTTATCGAAAGCAAACAGTATGTGGAAGGTTACGGTGATGACTTTACAGAAAAAGTTATCAACCTGACTTTTCAGTATGCCCCATCAGACAATGGCCTTGCTTTCTTAGTGCAAGTTCAAAAAGCATTACAGTCGACAGATATTCGCTTGAAGCTTATTGTGCCAGAGTAGAGTCATTTCTACAAAATGAAGACTGCATTTTCAGTATTTCTGGTACAATAGACTTATGAAAATAATAGTCACAACAAGTCTTAGAATGAACCAAAATCTAATCTTACAGGCTAGGGAAATAGCAGTGCAGCTCAATCTAGACTATCAAGACCGTCGTAAGAGGTCAGTCCAGTCCATTCTAGCAGAAACAGAAGCTGACGCGGTGCTTGTGGTTTATCAGGGTCAGCTAGTTTTGGAAGAAAAAAATGGACAACGCTTCTTTTTCCACCCTGACACAGCTATCTTACGTATCAAATCTGGAAGAGATCCACTCTTGGAATTACTAGGACCTGATAAACAAACCGTCCTGGACTGTACCATGGGACTGGCGTCTGATAGTATTGTCTTAGCTAGTGCGGGTCATCAGGTGACTGCCTTGGAGAGTTCTCAGCTTATTCATTTTATGGTGAGCCGAGGTCTGAAAGAGTTTGATAGTGGCAATGACGCGGTTAATCAGGCCATGCGGTCTATTCAGACGATTTGGACGGACAGTTTGACTTACTTACAGTCACAAGCAGACCAGTCAGTAGATGTGATTTATGTTGATCCCATGTTTACACAGGAGATAAAGGAATCTGATAATCTTGATGGTCTGAAACCCTTTGCCAACTATACGGCCCTGTCTGAAGATTTTTTGAAAGAATGCAGGCGCGTGGCTCGGAAGAAATTGATTTTAAAGGCTCATTTTAGAGATCAGGCATTTGAAAAATTTGGTTTTAGACGCCATATCAGACCCAATCAAAAATTTCATTATGGAGAAATCATTTTGGAGGAAAACGATGAAAATTTTAGTAACAGGTTTTGATCCCTTTGGCGGTGAGGCTATCAATCCAGCTTTAGAAACCATCAAGTCCTTACCCCCTACCATAGCAGGTGCAGAGATTATGATTGTCGAAGTTCCGACTGTTTTTGACAAGGCTGCTCGTGTTTTAGAAGAAAAAATGGCAGAATTTCAACCTGATGCAGTGCTTTGCATTGGACAAGCAGGGGGACGTGTAGATTTGACACCTGAGCGCGTGGCCATCAACCAGGATGACGCTCGCATTCCAGATAATGAGGGGCAACAACCCATTGACAGAACCATCCGTCCAGATGGCCCAGCAGCATATTTTTCAACCCTACCTATCAAGGCCATGGTAGAAGCCATTCATTCTGCTGGCATTCCAGCTTCTGTTTCAAACACTGCTGGCACCTTTGTCTGCAACCATCTCATGTATCAGGCACTATACTTGGCGGAGAAACAATTTCCAAAAACCAAGGCAGGCTTCCTCCATATTCCCTATCTTCCTGAGCAGGTCTTGGACAAGCCAGGTCTTCCGTCCATGTCCCTTGAGGTGATAGTCAAAGGGATCGAAGCGGCCATTTCAGCCCTTGTAGCCTATGCGGACAAGGAAGACATCAAAACTGTTGGAGGGGCAACGCATTGATGAATGGAAAATGGCAGAGCAGACAGCGGGTTGAACAGATGGAAAAAATATTTAATTCCCAAATCCAGCTCGTTTCAGCATTGCAATCCCTTCTAGAACAGGTCGAAACAAGCCAACCAGCTTATCTGGAATTGCTGGACTATTACCAAAGTTCGACCTTCTTAGAAGATGTGGATATAGCTGATAGAGGGGAATTTAAAAATCTTCCCTGTGGTGTCTTGAGTGAAGATGGTGTCTATAATCTGCTTGTAGATAGAAAAGAATTAGCAGCTAAGCTAAGAGAATATGTAGACTTCCTGGATGTGTAAGATTGGAGAGAAATGGCAAATAGGATTGAGAAAGTATTAGAATTATATAAGCAAGCTGTCTTGGAAAAGGATTTGGATCTCATGTTGTCCCTGTATTGTGACGATGTTTTGATTTACGATGTGGCTGGGCAGTGGTCTTTGTCTGGTAAGAAGGACTTGGCAGATATGGTGACTTTTGGGTTTCAAGAAATTGCGACGGATAGGGTAGCAGTGGAGTTTTCAAACCTAGCAATCCATGAATCCCCAACCTGTGCCTTTGCCTATTTTGATGCTCG
Organism: Streptococcus sp. SS-4456; assembly: GCF_036680365.1. Lineage (NCBI taxonomy): Bacteria > Bacillati > Bacillota > Bacilli > Lactobacillales > Streptococcaceae > Streptococcus > Streptococcus sp. SS-4456. Next base: position 44,128 of record NZ_JAVIHI010000013.1, read on the forward strand.
ATTTTCAAAAATCGGCTTTGAGCAGTCTGTCACAGACCGTTTCACGCTGGGGCTTATTTACGACCAAGGCTGGAAAATCAAGCACCAGCATGCTAGTCATCCATTAAAAATCAGTCATTGATAATTTACGTAAATTATATTGTGTAAAATGATAGAACTACTTTCATACTATGAGAGTCGTTTTTGTCTTTTCCGGTCATTTTTTGATATACTAGATAGGTTAAAAAATTTAGAAAGGTTCTGTTTTGGGTCATTCCCAAACAGTAGTCAGATAGTCTGGCTAGAGGTATTAGTTTCATGTCTCAAACCCACATTAACGTTATCGGAGCTGGCTTGGCTGGCTCAGAAGCTGCTTATCAAATTGCCAAGCGTGGCATTCCTGTCAAACTCTACGAGATGCGTGGTGTCAAGCCGACGCCACAGCACAAGACCGACAAGTTTGCGGAGTTGGTTTGTTCCAACTCTTTCCGTGGCGATAGTTTGACCAACGCTGTCGGTCTGCTCAAGGAAGAAATGCGTCGCTTGGATTCCATTATCATGCGTGCCGGAGAGGCTCACCGGGTGCCTGCTGGCGGTGCAATGGCTATGGACCGTGAGAATTTCTCCCAAGCGGTCACAGATGAGATTCACAATCATCCACTGATTGAGGTCATTCGCGGTGAGATTACAGAAATCCCTGAAGATGCTATCACAGTTATTGCGACAGGGCCTTTGACGTCAGACGCCTTGGCGGAGAAGATTCACGCACTGAATGGTGGCGACGGTTTTTACTTCTACGATGCGGCAGCACCGATTGTCGATAGCTCGACCATTAACATGGATTTGGTCTATCTCAAGTCCCGTTATGACAAGGGAGAGGCTGCCTATCTCAATGCTCCGATGAACAAGGAACAGTTTACCGCTTTCTATGAGGCCTTGATTTCAGCCGAGGAAGCACCGCTCAACTCCTTTGAAAAAGAAAAATACTTTGAAGGCTGTATGCCGATTGAGGTCATGGCCAAACGTGGGATCAAAACCATGTTATATGGCCCGATGAAGCCAGTTGGTCTGGAATATCCAGAAGATTACAAGGGACCTCGTGACGGCGAATACAAGACACCTTACGCCGTTGTCCAACTCCGTCAGGACAACGCAGCAGGTAGCCTTTACAATATTGTTGGCTTCCAGACTCACCTTAAGTGGGGTGAGCAGAAGCGGGTTTTCCAGATGATTCCAGGGCTTGAAAATGCGGAGTTTGTCCGCTACGGCGTTATGCACCGCAATTCCTACATGGATTCGCCAAACTTATTGGAACAGACCTTTGCGACCAAGAAAAATCCAAATCTTTTCTTTGCAGGTCAAATGACAGGAGTCGAAGGCTATGTCGAGTCTGCCGCCTCTGGCTTAGTGGCCGGTATCAACGCTGTTCGCCGTTTCCGTGGCGAAGAGCCGGTCATCTTCCCACAGACCACAGCCATCGGTGCTCTGCCATTCTACATCACCCACACCGAAAGCAAGCACTTCCAGCCTATGAATGTCAACTTTGGCATCATCAAGGAGCTGGACGGACCGCGGATCCGCGATAAGAAGGAGCGTTATGAGGCAATAGCAGAGCGTTCCCTCAAAGACTTGGAAGAGTTTTTGGCTTACTAAGATAATCAGCTATCTCCAGACACCTTTGTACTGACCCCAAAAAGTTAGACAAAAAATATTATTGAAAGGATTTAGTTCTGTACTGAACAGGACTAAGTCCTTTTAGTTTTTCTTTAA
>NZ_JAVIHI010000014.1:0-42047 GCF_036680365.1 Streptococcus sp. SS-4456
CAGATGGGGTGGTTTCAGCATTAAAACAGCCATTTTTCTCTAAAAACAGTAAAAAAGACAAACACCAAAACGATGTTTGTCTGCAATCTGAAACTTCCTGTTTAGCAGGAAGTCTCAGATTCTATCCGACAGTCTTACACTCACCTGGACAGACTGACAACGGATATTTCCAATTTTCGCAGAGTAAAGTTTTCAGTTTGCATTTAGTACTAGCTCTAACTATCTGGGAGATAGTTAGAGGTGGGAGATAAAACGAACAGAGTTCGTGTCAACAGCCGCAGACATAACTGAGGCGAGTTAACGACGTAATAAAGCAAACTGTAAACTTTACTAGTTACCAAAAACTTTTACACGGTCCCCATCCGCCATGTAGTCTTTGTCTGCTGCTGGAGCTGCAATGCTACCGAATGGTGCTTGGGCACGGAGTTTCCAGTTAGCTGGGATACCGTATTTTTCAGCAACTTGTGCATCAACCAATGGGTTGTAGTGTTGTACGTTCATACCGATATTTTTCTCAGCGAAGGCTAACCATACTGCGTACAAGTTGATACCGTGAGCTTGTTCAGACCAGATTGGGAAGTTTTCAGCGTAAAGTGGAAAGCTTTCTTGCAAGCCTTTGACCACGTCTTGGTCTTCGAAGAACAAGATAGTGCCGGCACCTGCTGCAAAGCTAGCCAAACGACCTTTTGTGCCTTCAAAAGCTTCTGCTGGTGTTACTTTTTCCAATTCGCTGTAGGCAATTTCATTCCAGAAAGCTTCTGATTCTGCACCGAACAATACAACGGCACGGCTAGATTGTGAGTTGAAAGCTGATGGAGACTCTTTCATGGCTTTCTCAACAAGTGCGACCACTTCTTCATTTGATACTGGCAAGTCTTTACCAAGTGCGTAGATTGTGCGACGAGTTTCTTGAAGTTTTGCAAAGTTTGACATATAGTTTCCTCTTTTCTTATTGTTACTACATAGTAGTTTTTATCACTATGTAGAGATTATATACCTATCAACAACATTAGTCAAGAGGTTTGACTTCATTTTTTAAAAAAATTCACTGCTTCCAAAAGAAACAGTGAATAGGTGTTTAAAACAAATCATCAAAGAGACTGAGCTGGTTATCCTCTGGCATTTTGCCCAGGATTCCCATTTCATCCATTTTTTCGACAAGAGTGCTGGATAGACCGCCCCGTTTGCGGAGTTCTGTCTTAGAGAGAAATTCTCCTTCCGCACGCGCAGCAACCACCTGCTTAGCAACGTTCTCTCCCAGACCATCCATAGCGACAAATGGCGGGATAAGGGTATCGTCTTCAATCAAGAAGTCGGTCGCATGAGACTTGTAAAGATCCAATTTACCGAACTTGAAGCCACGTTCCAGCATTTCATTTACCAATTCAAGTGTTGTATAGAGATCCTGCTCAACGTTCGAAGCTTCATTGTTTTTCTTCTTGAGGGCGATTTCTTCCATCTTGGCCTTGACTCGTTCCAAGCCACCGGACATGGTTGCCAAATCAAAGGCCTTGGCACGAATGGAGAAATAGGCACAGTAATAGTAGATTGGATAATGAACCTTGAAATAAGCAACCCGCAAGGCCATCATAACGTAGGCAGCCGCGTGGGCTTTGGGGAACATGTACTTGATTTTACCACAGGATTCGATGTACCAGTCTGGCACCTTATTATCCTTCATAGCTTGGATGTAGCCATTTCTCTCTTCCTCAGAAATCTTGAGCCACATCCCTTTCCGCACCCGCTCCATGATGTTAAATGCCATCTTGGGTGGCAAACCTGCGTGCATGAGATAAACCATGATGTCATCCCGACAACCGATAACTGTGGATAGGTCGGCAATTCCTGCCTTAATCAAGTCTTGGGCATTGCCCAACCATACGTCTGTACCATGGGATAGACCAGACAACTGCAAGAGTTCCGCAAAGGTGGTCGGCTTGGTTTCCTCCACCATCCCCCGTACAAAGTTGGTTCCAAATTCAGGAATACCCAACATACCTGTCGGCGTCCCAATCTGCTCTGGGGTAACTCCCAGAATCTCCGTACCTGAGAAAAGGGCCATCACTCCCTTGTCATCAGCAGGAATGGTCTGCGGATCAATGCCCGACAAGTCCTGCAGCTTGCGGACCATGGTCGGATCATCGTGTCCCAGGACATCGAGCTTCAAGACGTTTTCATCAATATCGTGGAAGTTAAAGTGGGTAGTCTGCCAGTTGGCTGTCACATCATCGGCAGGATATTGGACAGGCGTAAAGTCATAAACATCCATGTAGTCAGGGAATACGATTATTCCCCCCGGGTGCTGACCGGTCGTCCGTTTGACACCAGCCGCACCAGCAGCCAAGCGTTCTACTTCTACATCACGGTAGAATTTTCCATAATCCCGCTCATAGCCTCGGACAAAACCATAGGCAGTCTTGGCCGCTACCGTACCAACCGTTCCTGCACGGAAGGCATTTTCCTCCCCGAAAATCTCCCGTACATCCAAATGGGCAGACGGTTGGTCATCTCCTGAGAAGTTCAAGTCAATATCGGGAACCTTGTCTCCATCGAAACCAAGGAAGGTTTCAAAGGGAATGTCCTGTCCATCTTTTTTATACTTGGTCCCACACTTTTCACAATCCTTGTCAGGCAGGTCAAAGCCTGAACCATAGGAACCGTCTGTGATAAATTCACTATACTGGCAGTTTGGGCAGACATAGTGAGGAGGCATAGGGTTTACTTCCGTAATCCCAATCATAGTCGCAACGAAACTGGAGCCAACAGACCCCCGCGATCCTACTAGGTAGCCCCGCTCATTTGACCGTTGCACCAACATCTGCGATGCCAGGTAAATCACGGCGAAACCATTACCCAGAATGGATGTCAGTTCCTTTTCAATCCGCAGGTCAATAATATCTGGTAGCGGATTGCCATAAATTTCAAAGGCTTTCTGATAGGTCAACTCAGCGACCGTTTCCTCGGCCTTCTCAATATAAGGCGTATAGAGGTCGGTCTTAACCACCTGAACATCTTCAAATCGCTCCACCATAGCATTTGGATTGGTAATGACAATCTCACGCGCCAGACTTTCGCCCAAGAAGGCAAACTCGTCCAACATCTCGCTGGTCGTTCTAAAGTGAGCCTTTGGCAGCGGAGCTGGTTGGGCATTCTCCCCATTTCCAATGGTCCAGTTAATCGGTGCCCCTTGACCTAAAGCACGAACAATGATTTCCCGATAAATCTCTTCCTCAGGGTCAATGTAGTGGACATTTCCAGTCGCCAGAACAGGCAGACCTGCCCTACGCCCTACCTCAATCAACTGCTTGATGGTTTCTTCAATCTCTGCCATGTCCTTGAATTGCTCCTTGGCAATCATGGGAGCATAGAGGGCAGGTGGCATGACCTCGATAAAATCATAATAGCCCGCTGTCTTCACCGCATCATCCATGCCCTTAGAAAGCAGGTCATCAAAAACCTCGCCCTCCTGGCAGGCTGTTCCTAGTATCAAGCCCTCTCGGTAGGCATCCAGAACTGTTCTGGGAATCCGTGGCACCCCCTCAAAATACTTGGTATTAGACAGGGAAACCAGCTTGAAGATATTTTTCAAACCAACCTGATTGACCACATAGAGCGTAGCGTGTTTGACACGAGCCTTCTTATAGGAATCCTCCGCCACCAATTCTGTATTGAGCTGGTTGAGATTGGTCAGATTGTGCTTCTCCAAGGCTTCTTTTAGGAAGATAAAGAGCAGGCGACCAGTGGCCTCCGCATCGTAGTTGGCCATGTGGTGGTGCTCAAGGGCAACACCAAACCGCTTGGTCAAGGCCGCCAGACCATGCCGCTTGTAGTCTGGATAAAGATTACGGGCAAATTCTAGCGTATCGATGACCGGTTGGCTGATGATTGGCAAGCCAGCTCGCTCGTAGTTGACATTCATGAAACCAACGTCAAAGGTGGCATTGTGGGCAACCATGACGGAATCTTGACAGAAATCTTGAAACTCACGCAGGACTTGCTCCAAGGGCTTGGAACCACGCACATGCTCATCCGTAATCCCTGTCAGTTCAGTCGTAAATTTACTGAGCGGGTGACCTGGGTCAATAAATTGATCAAATTCCGCAATGATATTACCCTTGTGCATCTTGGATGCTGCAATCTGAATCAGGGCATTGTTGACCGCAGAAAGACCGGTTGTTTCCACGTCAAAGACCACATAGGTCGCATCAGATAGAACCATATCCGCTTCATTGTAGACAATCGGAACCGAGTCCTCAACGATATTGGCTTCCATACCAAAGAGGGGCTTAATCCCAGCCTTACGGGCAGCATGATAGCCATGGGGGAAGGACTGGACATTGCCGTGGTCAGTAATGGCCACCGCCTTGTGTCCCCAGGCAGCCGCACGCGCCACCAAGTCCTCAACGGCAGGCAGGGCATCCATGGTAGACATGTTGGTATGGGCATGAAACTCGACCCGCTTCTCCCCTTCAGGCATGAGATCCTTACGGATTTCCTTCTTGACCTCCTGGACCTCCTGGACATTCATAGTCAAATCACGGGTGAAATTATTGGTTTCCACATTTCCACGCACCCGCAGCCAGTTACCCTTTTTGACCATGTCAAACTTCTGAGCCTCTTCCTCATTCTTAGCCCACTTCTGCAAGGTGAAGGACGAAGTATAGTCAGTCATCTTAAAGTTGATAATGACCCGCCCCGTCTTGGTCGTCTTCTGCTCCACCTCAAAGACAAGACCCTCAAAGACAATCCGATTCTCCTCGCTATCCACCTCAATCATAGGCGTAATCTCAGCCTTTTCGATATTGACCTTGGCAGGACGATTTTTCTTATATTCTGGGACAAATGGCTGAGCTACCTCTGGTGGTGGGGCCATTTGAGCCAGTTGTTCAAGGGCCGCCAGATTTTCTTCATTAGCCTGCAGGTAAATTTCCTCATTCTGCGCATGGAAGGCCGCAGCCTGCTGCTGCGTCATCTCTTGACAAACTTCAATGTCCACCGCAAGATTACCAAAACCAAATCGCTTGTATTGTTCCACAAGGTTTGGCAGGTGATTTTTCCGAAAATGAATCCTATCGATAGTTTCAGGTCCTTTTATCCACAAAACACCATCTCTATAAGCCACCTCTAATGACTGAAAAAGAGCCTTGAAGCCTGCACTCTGGCACAAATCTTCTGTAAAAGCCTCTGGATAATAGGCCTCTACTAAGCCCGCTTCAAAACTTTCCGCATCACTGACGATAGAAAATTGAATCTTATTGCCCACCTTTTCAAACTCCGTCGCCAAACGAGCCTTGAAGAGTTGATAGTCCATCAGCGACAAGGGCTTTTCAAAACGGAAGGTAAATTCCCAAAGTTTGCTGACCTTGTGCAAGACTACTTTCTCAATCGTTGCAGTCGAAAAAGCCCCTGATTGTCGTGCATCAAGAGGCATTCCGATTTGTTGTAGCAAGAGTTGAAACTTATCTGACATACTTATTTCCTTTGTAGTTCGTTAGAAACATTTTACCATAAAAGGAGGAAATTTTCTTAGGAGAATAGAAAACCTCTTCTGCTTTCCAAAAGAGGTTCATCATTTGATACTTAACTTACCAAGCCGCAGCTTCTGTCGGAGCCTGCAAGAAGTCTAGCCAGACTGGATCCTTGACACGACAAAGGGTGACAGATATACCTTCCATATCCAAACTGGTCATAAACTTACCTGTTTTAATATAGGGTAGTTTCAAGCCTTCTAATTCCAAGAACTGGTACAAATCATTGAGAAAGATTCCTTGCTCCAGCTCAGACAGGGTCCCTAGATTGTTAACCAAGAGGACATACTCCTCCCCTTCCTTCCAACGGAATTTCAGTTTGAGCTTATTGACGATTTCGTTTGCTAACTGCTCAGAAGATTCAAAACGAACGGTCCGATAGCCTTCTTCTCCATGGATACCGATGCCGTAAGATATTTGTCCCTCCTCCAAATCAAACAAAGGCTGGGCAGCATCGGGTAGTCTGGCAGACTTGGTCGCAAAACCGATGGTCGAAATCTCTGTTGCTAGAGAAAGCCCCAGTTGTTCCAATTGATCTAAATTGTAGCCAGAGAGAGCTGCCGCTCCAAGAACCTTATGCAGAAGAATAGTCCCCGCCAATCCCCTATGTCGCATCCGAAAATTATCCTTGGTATCAACAGAAATATCATCGTGAGATACAATATATTTTACCGCAATTCCTTCTTGTCGAGCCATTTCAATGGCTTTACCAAATGAAGCTAAGTCAGCCTCAAAGTTTTTTACAATCAGAAAAACTCCCTTACCCTTATGAACAGCACGAATGGCTGCCAAGACTTCTTCGGCAGTTGGTGGAACAAAAATCTCTCCATAGACAGCTGCAGTCAGCATTCCTTTGCCCACGAAACCGACATGGGCCGGTTCATGCCCAGAACCACCACCTGAGATGATGGGAACCAGCTGACTGTCCTGTTCTTTTTGAACTAGAATAGGTTGATGTTCAAGTTTCTTTACATACTTATTTGTCCGATAGAATCCTTCAATGTAATCCGCAATCACATTATCCTGTCTATTTTTTATAAATACCATCCCTCTTCTCCCTCGAATTGTGATTAGAAAATGACTGCTCTAGTAAGGTGATAATTTGGCCATACATGCTATGAATAGCACAAGGGGATTGAACTAGCCCCTTCTTAATCAGACCAATCCAAGCGCTCGAATGGTAGGTCACTAAAAACTCCTGTTCCTGCCTTGTAAAATATCGACCTTCTTTGGACTGATATTCCGCCAGTAATTTTTCCATCAGAACCCTAAAATAGCCTTCCAGATAGGTCACAAAGTCATTTTGTCCCTCAATTTCAAACAAGTGTTTGTAAAATACCTGGTTACAATCGATGTAATAGAGCAGTTCATCTAAGAGCTTCACCCCACTGATATAGGTCAGATTGTCTGTCACCTGCTCCTGCAATTCTGTTTCAAAAATCCAATCCAGTAGCTCATACTTGTCCAAAAAATGATTATAAAAGGTTTGACGACGGATACCTGCTTCCTGCATGATATCGACAACAGAAAGCTTATCAAATGATTTAATAGATAATTGCCTTTTAAAGGCCTTGGCGATTCTTTTCTTGGTAATCAACGAGGTTGGCATATGTCACTTCCTTTCGCTTCCTCTCCATTATACCCTATCATGCTTTTGATAGAAACAAAAGGGACACATTTTAGAATTTGTCCCTTCCTTTTTCAATTATTTAAAAATATAATAACAGTATAAAAAACAAAGGAGTCTATCTCATGAAAAAAATCATTAACCAACCTGAACATGTCGTTGACGAAATGTTGAAAGGCCTTGTCTTTATGCACCAAGATGTGATTGAGCGTATTGACGGTTTTGAAGTCATTGTTCGCAAGGCGGAAAAGACTGGCAAAGTCGGCATCATCTCAGGAGGTGGTTCTGGTCACGAACCTTCTCATGCAGGCTTTGTCGGTAAGGGTATGTTGTCTGCCGCTGTGTGTGGCGCAGTATTTACCTCACCAACCCCAGACCAAATCTTGGAAGCCATCAAGGCTGCTGACGAGGGAGCTGGCGTCTTTATGGTCATCAAAAACTACTCTGGTGACATCATGAACTTTGAAATGGCACAAGAGTTGGCTGAAATGGAAGGAATCGAAGTGGCTAGTGTCGTTGTGGACGATGACATCGCTGTGGAAAATAGCCTCTATACCCAAGGCCGTCGTGGCGTAGCAGGTACCATCCTTGTCCACAAGATTCTCGGTCATGCTGCTGAAACTGGTAAATCGCTTGCTGAGATTAAAGAATTAGCTGACCGCCTCGTTCCACAAATCAAGACTATCGGTCTTGCGCTTTCAGGCGCTACTGTTCCAGAAGTGGGCAAACCAGGCTTCGTCCTTGAAGAAGATGAATTTGAGTATGGCGTTGGTATCCATGGCGAACCTGGCTATAAGAAAGAAAAACTACAACCATCTGCAAAATTGGCTGAAGAATTGGTCGAGAAATTGGCTGAGGGCTTTGACATTCAAGATGGTGAACACTACGGTGTCCTTATCAACGGTCTTGGAGCAACTCCTCTCATGGAGCAATATGTCTTTGCCAATGACGTTGCACAATTACTGGCCAAAAAAGGGGTTATTGTTGATTACAAGAAGATTGGTAATTACATGACTTCAATTGATATGGCTGGACTGTCACTGACTTTGATTAAACTAGAAGATCCAAGCTGGATAGAGGCTTTACAGGCACCTGTTGAAGTTGTCGCTTGGTAGGAGAAAAACTATGGATGCAAAACAAGCATTGACATGGATGGAGAAATTCAACGAAAAAATTCAATCGAATAAGGATTATTTGAGCCAACTCGATTCACCAATTGGCGATGGAGATCATGGCGGAAACATGGCTCGTGGCATGGCTGCCGTCATACAGGAACTATCTGAAAAAGACTATGAGACTGCTGACCAGGTTTTCAAAGTGGTTGCCATGCAGCTTCTCAGTAAGGTTGGCGGGGCTTCAGGTCCTCTCTATGGCTCTGCTTTTATGGGAATTTCCAAGGCTAGCCAGACGGATACTGATTTGGCAGATGTGCTACAAGCAGGTTTGGACATGATCCAAAAACGTGGCAAGGCTGAATTGGGTGAGAAAACCATGGTTGATGTTTGGGTGCCTGTCATTGCTGCCCTAAGAGAAAACCAGCTGACAACGGAAATTATCCATAGAGCCGTTCAAGGGACAAAGGATATTGCTGCGACCAAGGGACGCGCGTCCTATGTTGGGGAAAGGTCTATTGGACACATTGATCCAGGCTCTTTCTCATCTGGACTTCTCTTTGAAGCCATGTTGGAGGCAGGACTATGACAAAGGTTGGTATCTTACTCGTATCCCATTCAAAAAATTTGGCCCAGGGAATCATTGACCTAGTATCTGAAGTCGCAAAAGATATTCCCATCACCTACTGTGGCGGACTAGAAGATGGTAGCATCGGTACCAGCTTTGAAATCGTACAAGAGCAAGTTGAAGCAAACTCTGCTGATACCCTCCTTGCCTTTTTCGACCTAGGTAGCGCCCGAATGAACATTGAACTAGCTGCCGATTTTTCTGATAAGCAAGTCCTTATCCAAACTGTACCAGTCGTCGAAGGTTGCTATACTGCCGCAGCTCTCTTACAGGCTGGAGCAGATCTGGATACCATTCTTGACCAATTACAAGAGCTTGGAATCAAAAAATAAATTTATTGTTAGCTAAAAAAATGGTAACCACACCAAAAACCCACAGTAGAATTCATTCTACCGTGGGTTTTTATTTCGCTAGAGCAAGATTAAATTCCTTCTCCGACTAACTCTGTCCAGATGGCATTTTCATAAATGAAACCCACACTACTCTCTTGATCTACCTCATAGATCAATTTTACCTTTATCATTTCTCCAGGGTTTATTTTCTCCATGAGATTAACATCGTAGGTTCGCATATCCAAGTCATAGGGAAGGTAGATTTCATCATCAATTAGTTGAAAATGGTACTCATCAAAATACACCACTTCATCTGTGGGGTTTTTCACATCCATTTCCACAAGATAAGGATGGCCAAAATCACCGACTGGAGCAAGGCTGTCATCCTTACCCATCGAAGTCACCGTAATCTGCAAACCCGTAGAAAAATCTACACTATCACCCACTTGGTACTCTGTGTAGCTAATGCTATCGTCGAAATAACTTTCCGAATTCCAAGAATCACTTGTATCTGACAAGCTTAAACCGGTCATTAAAATCAAACAGGTCACTCCTAGGATGAAAGACAGGACTGCTCCAACTAAGGTCGTCCAAAATAATGGTTGTTTGAAGATGGGCTTTTTCTTATAATACATTTGGCCATTTTCAACGACAAAATCTTTCACTTCCATTGCTGTCTCCTTATTTTGTTAGGCTAGTGGAAGGCAAATCAATACCCGCCTGGCGAAGAGCTTCCTGATAAAAACCAAGGAACTGGTGATAAATACTACTTTGTTGCCCGTGGGCTACAAAGAGATTGACACGGAAAACAAATTGACCATTGGTCGTATTTTGTGGTCCAAGAACTGTCACTCCTGTAATCTGATCAAAGTTGCCAATTTCTCTACGGTTGACTTCCTCAATAACCTGACCAACCTGCTCCAAGTCGGTATTAAACTTGAGTGGGATATCTACCTGAGCCCGCATATCTCCACGGGATTGGTTGGACACGACAAGGATATTACGATTGGGGATAAAGTGCAGGGTCCCATCCGCATCCCTCACTTGTGTGGTCCGAATGCCCATGCTCACAATGGTGCCTGAAATAGTAATTGGTCCATTGGTCAGCTTGACTACATCCCCCACGTCAAACTGCCGTTCTATCAGGATAAAGAAGCCATTGACTAGGTCTGACAAAAAACCTTGCGCCCCCAGGCCAACAGCTACCCCCGCAATCCCCGCACCTGCAAGCAGACTGGATACCGGTAAACCTAAAATGCTCAAGATACAATAAATGAGAATAAAGTAGAGCAAATAATTCAGGATGCTCTCCACTAGACGGCTGATGGTTTTCTGGCGACCAATGTCCTGAGTAGATACTTTCAGAGATGGCACTAAGACTTTTTTTACAGATGCCTTAGCAAGTTTTTTTATGATATAAAAGGCAAGAAAGAGGAGCACCAACGAAAGGGTTTTATTGACAACGGCTGTCAAGATGGCATCCACATTAAACTGAGAAACATATTTTTGGATAAATTCATTCATACGTTCATTATAGCAGAAAAAGGATAAAAGATGAAAACCAGACCAAAAATTTCTGTTTCCTTCCATACTTCTATTTCGTTCAAGAATATTTTGGAGCAAATGTTGCGTAACCACTCAATACTTTTAATGTAAAAACGACTCCCTATCTAGTGAAAAGATTTGGAGCCGTTTAATCATTTATTATTTCAATGTCTGCTAATAAGTGTAGCTGATAGTTTCAACAAATATCAAATTCCCAGACCTTATAGAAATACGTACTAATAATTATTAAATTGATTTAGCATGAACTGCTTATCTGCTGACTGTGAATGAACCCTTCCATCCACATACAAAACATAAGAGATTCCACCCAAAAATCCCATTTCTTCCTTTAAAACAATATTTTTACCGTATTTATTCTTCGCATCTATAATAGTTGACATATTATTTCTCCTCGCTATAAATTAATTTTTGTTAAAAAATATAAATAAACTTCTAAGATAAATTGTAAAATCATATTGGCCCATACGCTAACATATAAAATACAATTAATAAGCAGTTATAGTCTGATTATCTAACTTGATAAAACTTATCAGCTCCTACCATCGCTTAGACAAGACAAGAAAATAAATAACATAAATTATAAATGTACCACCTGTACATATTAATAGAAATGGTCAAGATATTCCTATTCTATCTTGCTTAATACCTAAATAGTCCTTGTTAAATCTAAGCATCGTTCTTACAATAATGTCCGCATGCTCAATTCTAGATTGATTTGAAATCGTTTGAAATTCATCTACTCTGCTTTGTTGCAATGATAAATATACTTTCTCTATTAGATGAGCTGGTATTGCTATCTGGATATTTCTAATAATACGGTTCATCAAACGGTCATCCAAGTGACGTACAATTTCAGATTGAACGGGTGGTACTCAGAGAGCATAACCATATTCCCCAGCCAAAGCTAAAATAAATAATTCAAAACTATCCATAGAATCCTCCTTGCAAAATGTAATATTTTAGTTTACTTTTGGTAGCCACCTTACCAATCTAGAAATAGACTAATAAAAATTGAAAACGAATCGAACGAAGTTCGTATCAAAAGCTGTAGATTGCTTGTACGGACATTCGACTATTCAAAGTTGGCGACAGCACGTGCAAAGCACACACAGGGCAAATTATCGAAGTAATATGAGATAAACTGACCGACTATGATTTATAGAATCATATACAGCCAACCCGTCTTGAATACGTTTGAAACGCAGTTCCCCTATTTTACTTTTTAGTATGCCCTATTCCAATTCAACAGAAACTTCAAAATAAAAATAGGATTCATAGCTATATTCTGTAACAAACATATTTTCCTCTCCGTCAAAACAACAAAATGAGACAAAGAAATAAACCTAGTCGGATCCTTTTAGCTGACTACCTAAATATTTGGCATTTTCAAAATACCCTTCAAGTATCTCAGCCCCTTCAAGAGTGGGAATCATCGAACCATCTGGCAAGGTAATCTGTCTAACTCTTGTAAACTTCCCCTCACCTGTCATTTGATTGTCTTTAAAATCACCCTCATAAAAATCTCCATTGGGATAGTAGAAGCTCCCTTTGCCATTCATTTTCTCATTTACAAACGGTCCTCTGTATATATGACCATCTTTTAATATCAATTTCCCATATTGGCGTTGCCCATTTTCAAAATTTCCTTCAAAAATTGTTCCATCCTTATAATAATAAATGCCCTCACCATGTCTCTTTCCATCAACAAAGCTACCCTCGTAATAATTACCATCTGAAAATGTCAATTTCCCATGACCACTGTAGACTTTATCTTTCCACTCTCCTTGGTAGATAGAACCATCACGCCAGAAAAATTTTTGGTGATAACCGTCAGTAGGGGAAGGATTAAAGCTTCCTGAAATTTCTTGTCCATTCGGTAAGGTTACCTTTCCCTCTCCGTTTGGCATATCATCTACCCAAGTCCCATCAAACATTTCTCCATTTGGCCAAGTCATGGTCCCTTTCCCTGATTTTTGATCATTAACCCAAGTTCCCCTGTAGACTCGGCCATCTTTGTATGTAATCTGACCTTGACCATTTCTTGCTCCGTCTACCCAATCCCCCTGGTAAACCGGACCATCTGAAAATTCCATTTTACCCTGACCTGATCTCTTGTCATCTAGCCATAGACCATCGTATAGGGCCCCACTTTTAAAGATTAACTTCCCTTTTCCATTTCTCTTGCCATCTTTCCAGTCTCCGATGTAAACACTCCCATCTTTTTGATAAAAATAAGCAGCAATTCCTTTTGAGGGCTCGGCAGTAAACTGACGAGTGATTTCTTTACCTTTCGAGGCTAGAAATTTTCCTTTGCCAGAAGCAAGCCCCTGGTCAAACTCTCCAGTAAATATGGAACCATCTTGATAGGTCAGTGTGCCCTGTCCATGAAATAGGTCATCTAAAAATTCACCCTCATAGACCCGTCCATCTGGAAATACCCTTTTACCAATTCCTGTGAATTTTCCATCCAGAAAATCCCCATCATAGTAACTATGTTCCCCCCAGTCGTACTTTCCTTTCCCATTCATATTGTCATTCAGCCAAGAACCTGAGTAGGAATCTCCACGAGCACTTATCCACCTACCTTGACCAGATCTTTTTCCATCTTTCCAATTACCGATATAGATGTAACCCCCTTTATAAAAATTAGCGGCTTTACCATTGCTAGGTTCTAAAACAAACTCCTCTTCAATAACCTCTCCGGTCGCTGTTTCAAATCTTCCCAGGCCATGTGCTCTACTAGCTTCCCATAGCCCCTTAAAACTGCCACCATCTTTGAAAGTTAGAGTCCCTGACCCATGCTTCTTGTCATCCTTCCAACCTCCCTCGTATATACTTCCATCAGTATAAATCATTTTCCCTTGACCAGTCTTCTGACCATCTACAAAATCACCTATATACTTATCTCCTGAAGTCCAGCAAATCTCTCCCTTACCAGTACGACTGTCTTCCAACCAATCACCTTCGTAAATAGAACCGCTCTTCCAAGTAAGTTTGCCACGACCATGTCTTCTATCATTGACCCAATCACCTTCGTAAATATCTCCGTTCTTCCAAGTCAACTTGCCACGACCTTGCTTCGTATCCATGAACCAGCTCCCCTCATAGATAGAACCATCTGAGTAAGTTAATTTACCATATCCATGTCGCAATCCTTGCTTGAAGTCTCCTGTGTATGCATTACCATTTGAATAATTCCTCATGCCCTTACCATGTGGTTTGTCGCATTCGTAGTCCCCGTCATAATAGGATCCATCTTTAAAAATAGATTTTCCCTTTATACGATGACCATTTTCAGATTCTCCTTTGAAAACGCTGGCATCCGATGCTCTAAACCTCTTGCATGATAGTTTCGTTCCATTATCGTATTCAAATGTTGCACAGGTACCATTCGGATAATCAACGATGATTTCCCCATGAAATCGACCATTGAGGAACCTACCGCTACTACGAGTGCCATCCGTAGAGAGATAGACTCCATAGCCCTCTCTTCTCCCCTCTACAAAATCTCCACGATAGATAGCGCCATCAGAGAAGTAAAGTGTCCCTTTTCCAGTCCTTCCCCCTTCCTTGAAGTCACCATAGTATTTGCCCCCATCTTCCCATATCATTATCATTTTTCCATGATATTTTGGCTTCAAAAGCCCTGACATCGTTCCAATTACTCGACCTTGTCCTTTATTCAACATTGGACCATCAAAAAAAGAATTAAACGGTGGATCATCGTAAATGACCGCCATCTTTACCTTGTTTTTGAAGAAACTAGAAACATCCACTTTCATCTCAGCATCTAGCTTACCATATCTCCACTTTTGTACAAGGTAGTCCTCTCCACCTTTGAAATATCTTCCGTAGCCGTTTTTTCGACCATTTACCCACCAACCTTTAAATACACTACCATCGTCATGGACAATTTTTCCATAGCCATTCGGAACATAGTGATTGTGCTCGCCTGTATAGGTTCCATCCTCTAATTCAATGGTGGTATTGATTATACCTTTTCTTTTTAAATAAGCCTCATTTTCCATAATAAGTCCTCCATATCAAATAATAAATCTTGTATGCAGCTCCTTGAGAAACTGGTCTGTCTTCAATGTCATGCATCATACTTTACTCTCACTCTTCTGATGAACCCTATTTTTTAACAAAAAACTCATATAGCATGTAAACGACTATCATAAAAACCAAGACTCCCAAGCATTTGACAGGCAGAGTTGAAAAACGATTGTTTTGAGGGATTAAAAATTTCTCGTATTTACTATTATGAAACTCATCCTTTTGATACTTGGGGAGCGGCTTTTTATAGAGTATATTTTCTAAGATAGTAGAGTAAATATTCTGCGGAGAAATCTTCGGTACATGCTGACCTCTCAGATAAGCTAGATCTGTTTCAGTACCAGTCATCCACTCTAAAAAATCAACATAGTAGCTGACAGTATCATTAAAAAGTTTTTTATCGTACTCTTTAAAAGATGACACCTTGAAGTGAGCATTCAAGCGAGTAAACGAGAGAACTAAGACACAAGCAATTTTTTTAAATATGCCAGCTGAATGCCATTGCTCATCCAACTCAAGATGGAGGAACAAAGAATCCTTTAATCTGTCATAGATTAGTTTTATGATTAAGGCTATTCCTACACAAAGGATATAGGTCAGAAGCCTATCGGGCTCAAAATGTTCACTCATCACTATCTCCCTTACATGGTTTTTTCAGCCTATATTTCAATTGATTCTTCAATTTGTTTTTTAAAAAATAGTCCAAGAATTTCTTCTGCTCCTTATATAGGTAAGTTTCTCTGACTTCTACAAGAAAATCTCTCAATAAGGCATTTTGAGTGCTGTCAAAATCATCCACATATTGTAGACAAGCACAGGCTAGTTTCTCACAGGCTTTGGTCCCTATTCCAACTACCCCATCCTTTTTTGCACTCTGGATATGATATAAAAAATACACCGCTGACTCATAGCCAAATTTATCAATATCCAGCGAACAGACTTTGGCTACATATATTAAGAATTTCTTAGAATAAGAATAGTCATTTGGTATCAATCGATCTGTTTCCAAGTCCATCGTATAGGTTAACTTAGAGAGATTGGCACCCAGATGACGGATGCGCCCTTGTCTAAGTTCCTTAAAATTGGCTATATAACTCAACTCTCTCAACAAGTTATAAAATTCATGGTCGGAGAGGTCCCCTGTTTTTAATTCCTCAGCTAATTCTCGGAGTTGTTCCTGGTAACGACCACGTTGTGCCCTAAACTTTTCAGTTAACTGACTCACTAAGGCAGATTTTGAAACACTCCCCTCTAAAGCATAATAGCTTCGTAATGCCTGGCTATTATCCACTAAACAATGAGTATAACGTAAATATACTCGAATAGGCAGATCCCTCATAGAAAATAAGATATAGGCTAGTGTTAAGCAGATTAATAAAAGAAATAACTGATGATGTTGAGAAGAAAATATGAAATAGTATTTAGATAAAAAATAGAGAGATAAAATGAGTGTTACTGGAAAGAATATCTCCTTCATAAAGTAAAAAAGTTCAACCTTGATAGCCTTATCTAGGAGTTTATCTACAGAGTTTCTATGCCCTTTACGCATATTTACTCCTAGAAAGTAAGTCTGACCTATTTCATCGATATAAATCTGTTTATACTGATTACCTTTCAAGTTCCTATCTGTAATCAAATTGTTTCTATTTTTTTTCAAAAACATAGCGTTTTATCTATCCTTTTTTCCAAATGAAAATCCAAAGAAGTTAGATTTTTCTTTTCTTGATCGCGATTTCCGACTATTCTCATTCTCTCTATTTTTTTTCGGATTCGGTCCCATGACTTCCTTCTCTTCATTCATTTCCTTTTTATACTTTTGATATTCCCGATTAAATTTTAACTCTGCCTTTTCTTTTAAACTGAGCTTATTTCGCATTTCCAAATCAAGTATAAAGGAATGATGATAATTCATTATATCTCTTGAAGCAAGACCAAAGAAGCCCTTATAGTTATTGAGAATATCTACGAAATCTATAGCAGCGGACAAATTCGTCAAGTATCTTTTTTGAAAAGTAGTGACAACAGAGTCAAATATGCCCTCTCCATCCCCCATAAAATCACTTAACCATTCTAAGCGATGTAGATAATTATCAAAAGAACCTGCTGATAAAAACGTATCGACAAACTCTGTCATCGTTTTTTTATCCAATAGAGTCAGCAGATAATTATACTTATAGCTAAGCTCACTATCTTTTTCTGTATAATAGCCATAAAGATGACGTAAGTAGTCTGAATACTTGTCTATATGCCGAGCTCTTCTAACAAAATCTTCTACTTCTCCCAGTTGCCACTGAGGAAGACTGCTATGCAAACTCTGTAATTCAACTATCGAATCCAATGTATGTTGACACTCTTTTGAATAGTTGAGCGGAAGTATAATAAAGGATTCAAGAGTAGCTAGAGGAAGGTCTTCCATCATTAGATTTTTTAAATTACTTAGTTTAGCCTCAAGAAATTCGCGGTAGTACCATTTGAGAATCTTACTACCAGCTACCCGTTGGGCCAGCTCCTCATTTAGTTCCGATAGTGCAAACTCCCTATGAATACTCTTAGATAGGCTCCACAAAATATTTTCAATCGGTCCTTCTTGTTTAGAATCCCCAATAGAATGGTGTATCTCGAGTAAGCGTTTAAAGAGGGAGTCCAAGGTCGTCGGTTTCCCCAGTTCGTAGGTTAGATATGTCCTTAATAATGAGTCATTATTTACAATACTGGAAGAAAATAACTGATGGTAAAGATTCAGATTGCCTTTTGTTGCTGAAACGATTTTTATAATGGCTTGAATGTCATCTTTTGCTTTCCTTAAGCCTAGATCCAATAAATCAATGACATCTTCTTTGGAAAGAGTACCCCGATCCATTTCCTGAATGAAAATAGTAATAAGCGATTGATCTGGGACAAGACCATTTCTATCTAGATATTTATAATAATCATAATGTAAAAGAGCTATACGTATGGATAGGATACTAGGAAAGGCATGGTGGGAGTTCATCCAGCTAGAAATGAAGTCTATCTGTGAGCTAATATAGGCAACAACTTCTTCATGTGGGCAGTCTTTGAGACTATAAAATGAAGGATACAATCTCTCTAGACATCCCAAATAGCCGTATTGCCCAATAGCTTCCTCTCCGATGACTGCATCAAATAGGGCATAAAACTTAGACAAGCTATCTTTATCAGGGCAATCATCTAGAGATTCTTCCTGATTAACGGCCGCAAATAAGTCATAAAAGTTCGCTAAGGACTCTGAACTTCCCTTCCAAAGTTCTTGAAACTCAAATGTGTCCTGATTTATTTTGTCAAAATACTTACTTTCAACAGCATAGATAATGTCAACATTGACTCTCTTTCCATAAATTCTCTTTGCGGCATTTAAGATATGTCTAGGAACAAAGTAGAGCTGAATATTGGGATGATATAATTCATTATTGATATCTCCCATAAAAAAAGTATTGTAACCAACAAGTGGACGAACCCGTTCAGGGAGCAAGGAATAAATTGCTTGCATAATAGCTAAGGCTGCATCGGTTTGATTCTCTATCGGTACATCCAATGATAGATAAATCTTTCTACCTTTCTTTTCATCAATGACTTTTAATAAATCAATAGCAATGTTTGACAGTAAGCTCTGATCAATGCCGTAGGGATTTTCCAAAATAAAGTTTTGGAGGTCAAAATGACTTTCCACCCCCAAAAAGGATGGCTGAAGATCAACCTCGCTCTCATCAACAAATCTTTCTATAAAATGTAGATTCCCTGCAAAATGATCGAGATTGCTACAATCTAGGCTATCTATTTGTGTCGTAAAATTATGGGTTAAGGGTGCCATACGACCGTCTGACAGACCATAAACAGACTGCCCTGTAACAAAAGTATCCTTTTCAGTAAAAGAATACCTAATCTTAGGTTTGAAATCTAGCTCATTGATCCCTTGTTGAGATAGGTATTTAGCATTTTTTTCTAAGATTGATAGGACATCATTAGGTAGGCCTGAATGAGCTATGGTTTGGAAGCCACCCATTCTGATATTACTACGGGTATATAGATGCTGATTAAACATACTAGTCATCTCCTAACTTCACTCCAGCGCCACGCAAAATCCATAAAAATGGCTCAATCAGTCGGGTAGAGTTATGAATAAAATCAATATTTCCATTCTCATCTGGATCTGCTCCTAAACAAGAAACGGCAAAATAGTGGTGGTTTTTAAACTCCTCATCGTTAGGGTAGAATAAATCTATTGCATTCATAAAATTTTGTTGGTTTATATTTCTCAGATAGGCTCTAACCTGACGATTAATCTCAGCTAGGTCCGCAACATTTAAGCGGTCGGTATCTTCAAATAGTTTTAAATAGGCTGCTGCATCTGGACGGTGCTGCAACCTGTCCGATTTGCCAAGCACTACAGCTAGTCTGGCATGGATTTGCCTGTTGAGATGATTATTAAACGATGTTATCATGCGATTGTTTTGTTCTAGACCATTTAAAGCATTTTGATTATTGCCCACATCTATTGCATCTGCATCTGGGTGTACCAACATTATCAAGCCATCGCTATTTCTAAACTGATTGAGTTTATTCGCCATCTGCTCGTCATTGTGCACACTTTCTCCTGCAATGTCACAAATGGCACAAAGATAGGTATGCCCATTTAAGGTTAACTTATAAATGACTGGCGGAAGGTACTCGAATACTGCTGTGGCGGCAGCAACTTGCCTTTCCTGTCCTCTTATTTTTTCCAAAATCCGTTCATAATCATTACCAATAGGAAACATAGTGCCATTATAAGAATCTGCTATCTTTTGGGGAGCGGTTTCTAGCAATTCATATAAATAAGTAGTCTTGCCAGACATTGTCGTACCATACAAACTGATAGTAATCAGAGGATAGTGTCCAAAATCCGTCGGTAGGTCATTATGACACTGGGGACACAACTTCGTTGTATGGTAACGACCATCATTGGTTGTAATACCGATAATGACACCGTTTTCTACATTTTTTTCCCTTATTTCGCTGTCTTCTAATGTAAAAAAGGCTGATTTAGTTTCAGGGGCTATCCCATTTTTTTGGCAGTAAGCATCAAAAAGGGGATCATCTACTATATCTTCCTCCCATGACGATCTAAAGTGGACATCATTGGCCCTTACTTGCTCAAAACAGAATGGACAACGGTGAACACGTTCAAGTAGACCTATCTCTTCATCTGCTTCTTTTTTGAATATTTTTAGAAAATCAAACATTATCACTTACCTCAAATCTCTATTAATCGAATGTGTTCCCTGTATCCATCTCGGACACGAGGAAAAATCTCACCTTTAACACCTGCATATGTCCGAGAAGTATACTGTCCCCTAAAGTCGACAACCCCTTCCGCTATGCCGCCTCCTACGATTTCAATCATGTCACTGGTAATAAGTGACTGATCTGCTGTGGTTAGAGCAATCTGGCCTGTCTTTAATCCTCGTAACCGTTCCAAAAATGATGTCTGATCAATTAGTTGCCAATTGAGAGTTATCTTCCTTTGCGGAATCCTGGTCAATAGATTAGGTGGCGTTGCAAATCGTGGCTCTCCATTTACAAGTGGTAACAAATACAAGTCAAATTCTACATCGTCTTGAACCACTATTTTCATCTCTCTATATAAGGCATATTCATCCCTTGTTATAACCCCAAGTTGACGAACTTGACTTGTATCATCCAATCGTTCTTTTACTTTCTCAGCATCTGACCAATCGATATCCGAATTAGCAAACTGCCCGCTGTAAACTTGTATAGACTCAACTTTGTTTGGGTGAGTCCAGGTAAGAAACAAGGTATCCAAATTCCCATTTACAAATTCACGAGATCTTATTCGTAAATTTCTAAGGATAATGGGCTCTGTTCGCCTTCCTAAGTTATTTCTCAGAATATTTTCTGGATGATGATAGGGAATAGCATTGATATAGGGTAAAAAGAGCAAATCAAATTCTTCATTTGCCGTCACTTCAAAAGAATGTTCTGTTTCTGTCGGCAAAAACGAATGTAGTCTTACTGCATTTGTTCCCTCAAAAACTGCCTCTATCCCCACATCACCCTCAGGAAAATGTTCTGCTTTGTAGACTTCGATTTTGCTAACGTCCTCTCTCGGTAATTCCCAGGAAAACTGGATATAGTCCTTTTCGTCTTGAAAAAAACGTCTCTGACTCAACTTTGGTATTTTCATATAAAAATCCTTTCTAAAAATCAACTCGTCACTAAGTTCTAACCTTACAAATATGGGCAAGTTCGAAGTCGCTATACTTTGTAGATTTTCCTTTCAATCCTGATGGAAAATAAGAATCCACTGGTGTCAATAGCACCCCTGCTATGAAAGCGTATTTTGACTCAGCAACCAAGTAGGCAATTCTTCACCCTTAGAGAAAGTGACAGCTGGTAAAATCGATTGAATCTCTCTACTGAAAGCCAACGAAATATCCACTAGATCCATCCCTGGAGACTGAGCATCCTCAAACAATACAGCGACAGGTTTCTCTAATTTTGATTTCTTGACAAATTTTAAAGTAGAATGGTAGAGACTTTGAAATTGCAATCGTGCAGCATCAAGTGACTCTTGGTTAGGAACCAAACCATCAAAGAATAGAACTAGGTTGTCAGAAAGCGTGACACTGCGATGCAACAACAATTTCAAGCTATTGGAGTAGTCCTCACCCTCATCTATCGCTACATGTAAACCGATATAGTAATAAACCCTTGTCGCCGTTTCTATACGAATAGCTTCTAGATTTTTTCCAGTCCAATCACTAAATCCCTTTTTTGGAAAAGCAAATCTATCCAGTGAATGATCTAATTTTTCAAAAATATCTTTTAAGACACCATTGTTTAGGTTGGATCGAGTAAATAATAATAGTGAAAATACCTGTTGTTTGACCCAGGCAGCCGAATCGATCTCCTGATGACAATGGGGACAAATTCTCCTTATCTCACTAGAATCAACCTGGTTTAAATGAAGCTGCTTTCTTTCAGAAACTTCCAGCT
This sequence comes from Streptococcus sp. SS-4456, assembly GCF_036680365.1. NCBI lineage: Bacteria > Bacillati > Bacillota > Bacilli > Lactobacillales > Streptococcaceae > Streptococcus > Streptococcus sp. SS-4456. The sequence continues at coordinate 21,864 of NZ_JAVIHI010000014.1, forward strand.
CTTTTGGATTGAAAAATAAATGCTTAGGTGGACATTCAACTTCCTCTGGATCAAATTGGAGTGCAAACTGAAACATTTTCAGATCTTGCCGTTCCAAAAACGGCAAGTCTCCCCTATGGTTGACCGACATTAAGGTCTGATTCCTGTCAATCTGAAAAAAACAGTAGGGGCAAGTATAGGTATAGTTAGAATTAATTAGCATGAAACAGTACCTGTAGATTCTCGATTTCCAAACCATGGACTCTCAACACGACTATATCATCAATGTTATTATCCTCATAGTGATTAACAATCATTTGCGCGAGTGACTGATAGATATATAGATTCGGGTTGCCAATTAGATAAGGGGTTGCCCCCTCTGCAAAGTGGATACCATTGGAGCGGACAGGGATTATTGTTTCTGCCAGTAATTCATTGGCCAAATGATCAGAAAAAGTCCTCATCTCTTGGTCACTCTTTGTTCTGCCTACTGCATTCATCAATTGGCTAATATCGGTAGGAAGCCCCCCTTGATTAATCAACTTGGTAAGCATAGCTTGGAGGCTGCTTATCCTAGAATCGATGGACGGATTCTCATTCCTTGTCTCTGGAAAATAGAGTTGAAGTAGGTCTGACATATCTTCTTTTTCAAAGCCTGTCATACTTTGGCCCACTATATCCTCAAGATTAGTAGTAACCATTTGTAAAGTCATACCTGGAGTGTAGTATTTCGCAATTTCCTGGTTATAATGCTTTTCTAATTTTGCCATATCCGCCTGATAAGCTTCTAAGAAACCCAAACTACCATTAATCATCTCAGATAAGTGGTTCAAAAGCCTATTCTCTATCTGAACCTTGATGATTTCGACCTTCTGTTGATAGATATGTTTCCTAAGGTAGTCAACAAGATGAGTTTCTAGGGCTCTCTGATATGACTTAAATAAAGAGCTCAAGAAAGATTGTTTCGGCAGGTCCTGTCTAAAGACCACACTATCCTCATAAATCCCTTTTATTCTCTCTTCTATATCGTCAACTGTAGGCAAACCATTCTTTCTCGCCTCTACAAAAGCGACAAAATCATCAAATACCCTTTTTAGAAGATAGATGCCTCCCTTACTATTGGCAGAGAAACGCTCCATAGACTCCTGATAGAGTGTACTAAATATAGCTGCAGCAGCAGTTGTAGCTCGTTCTTCTATGGTTTCATCATCAAATATTCTTGTCTGATTTTGATAGCTGATGTCCAGGGATTGACCAAAAAATCTATTTTCTACTGACCTGAGGCTTTCCTGATTAGCAAGTTTTTGCTTGGTCCCAGGAATAACTTGAAAGGACAGCCGATTCAACTCAGTTGTAGCATCTTGAAAGACTGTTTGATAGGTAGTTGTGAGGTAATCCTTGATATCATCTGTAGAAACAGGATTTCTTGTCAAGCAATCTCTAAGATGCTGATCCCCCTTTTTAAGTAAGGTTTTTCGTGTTAGGGTTTCTAGAAGTAATCCATTCAGACCTGTAGATTGACTGGATACAGTGAAGAAGTTTCCATTAAGATTAAGTTCAGGGTGACTGTTTAATAACAAGATTGTATTCCAGATATTGAGCACAGACTTTTGAATAGGGTAAATCGGTCTCGCATTACTGTCTATATCACCGAACAGATAAACCTTTCCGTTCAGCTTATTATTCTGTCCAAACTCTTGCAGACGTCTTAAATTTTGGATGGTGCATGGACCCTGTTCTTTGTAGTAAACCAATAGATTTTCTTTGTATGTATAAAAAAGCGGTAGGTTGTTCCTGATACGGTCCAAAATAGTAGCTAACCAAGCATAGTCAATCTCTTGATGGGAAATATCGGTCATATACGATACCATCAGTGTGTCATACCGAACCATATTTCGTTCAGTCAGCCTATCCAATTCTTCTTGTATTCGGTCTGTAAAAGTGGTCAAATCTTCCTCTGTTGCAATTTCAACAAGGATACAGGGCTCCGCCCTATTTTGAAAGTGGGAGAGAGATTGGATAATCTGCTGGCCAATCAAGCAGACGACATTGACATTATTAAATAACATATCATTCTCCTAATGTATGATTCTTTCTAAACCCTTCGTAGTCTTTCGTCACTATAAAGTGTAACATGGTATGACTAGGGCTGGTTATATGGTCATTTAGTTGACTTTTTATACTGCGTCAGATGAAAAAATCCGGCAGGATTTTGCTAACTACCTATCAATCAATGAATGGTGGTGACAACCGTAAACAAGGGCAGGATTTTTAAGGTAGAAAATAAGGAAAGGATTTTTCCTCGCTCGTCGAAGTAAGCTAAGTAACACTAAATGTCTATAAGAGGCTTCCTAAGTCAGTTCAACTAGTACTAAAAGACGGTAACACGATATCCTGTCTGCTTGGAAATAAGGGAGGAGGACCTTCTACTGGTCCCATCCCCTCCTCCAAGCTAGCTTGGTCTAGGCCACTACTGACCTTGGTCCAATCTTAGATTATGTTTGCAATCTCTCTTTCAAGCCCCTCATAAAAGGCTAGCATCTCCGCTTGACCGGCAGGTTCTCTTACAATGATACTGTTCTTAGCCTCAAGAACCCTTTTCTTGAACTCCTCAACGGTCTCAAGAAATGCAAGTTCCGCTGCTACCCTCTCAAATGCTTCATCAACCTCTGTCTTAAATAGTTGCAACTGTTGCGGGGTCAAGATTTCCTCTGCTCTTTGGATCAAATAGTACTCTTTCCAATGATTATGTCTTAAGATGTTCCCCAATTCGAAGACTTCTCCACCCAGGAGTAACTCGTATACCAAGCTTCCTTCTCTAGGTCTAATCAAGCCAGATAAAAGAACCTTGAAACGCCAAATACTAGCCCTCTCCTGCTGTTCTCTCTCTCTTTTGGCCGCTTCTTCCGCTTGTCTCTGATCTGTTTCCTGCTGGACAAGAGCCTCAATCAGCTTATAATTTTCATACATTTTCATAAACCGCTGAACTGCTGTTCCTTGGGCTATACGCATGCCATCATTGACCGGTAAGATGTAGTCATTCCCCTCTTCTTTAATAATGCCGTGAGCAACTGCACGATCAAAGAGGGCCTGTTTCTCCTCATGCTGATAGAAGGCCCTTTTATCTGCCACCTTCCTATTATCACCCGCCCAGTTGTCCAATGGTATAACACTCGGTAGCTGTCTCCAGTCTTTTTCCCTGGTAGAGAAGAGGTGGAGGGCCTCAGGATGACCACTGTCGTCACTAAGAGCAGCCTGGTATTCGTCTTCGTACCGTTTAATTTGTGAGTACATATAGAGAGAGAAACCGTAGACGAAGTTTAGCATGGAAATATGACTATTGTCCCCAATACGGTCAATCTGATTAATAATGCCCATCTGCTCAATTTCCTGATTAATCGGATCTGCTGAGCTATCGGCAGGCAGGGCAAGCTGCTCATAGTTTAAGTTATGGAGTAGCTGATGGATGACGGCACCTCCTCCTGGCAAATTGGAACTGAGGTGGATCAGGGGCTGGCTATCATTTTTTATATTAGCAATAATCCGATCCCTAAGATAAGTATTTAAATCAATATCATTGATGTCTGGAATCTTAGTCAAAGACGTATCTGCTTGAATAATACCATCTCGAATCCCTGCCTCCCGTTTGATAGCAGCAGCCAGGCGGGTACTTAAGATGCCCTTACCATACCATGCTTGCAAGAATTCCTTGACAAAGCCGATGATGTCGATTTCATCCGGTCTTCCGATGAATTTACTCTGCTGAGCATGGTACTGATCCAAGAATCCTTTCATCAGCTGTTGTTTTTGAGTATCAGTCTTGCTATCCACTTCTATCTTAATGGATTTCAAGACATTTTGTAAATCAAGGAAAAACTTAATGGTAGATGTTTCCTGCAAGGCATAGTTACCGGTCAGGTGCTGAACAGATTCCTTTAAATTCTCCCGCATCACTAGCATGATTTCTGCCAATGGCCTATAGATATCCCTAAAGACTGTATCGATAATTTTTCCATAGCCCTGGTAAATGCTCTGGAAGGTTTGATAATAAAGCTTCTCAGCTTCGGCATTCACCAAATCGATGCTTGTTTGGATGTAGTCCCCTACAATCGCCTCCTCGGTTCGCCGTTTGTCCAATAGATTGATATTGACCGGTCTAGCCTCCTCCTGCCTCAAGAGAGCAAGCCTATCCCTTGCAAACTTGATTGCTTGATCAGTTTCTTGTTCAGCAGCCTGTGCCAATTGAACCATATATTCTGCTTGACTCCTAAGAGTATGGTTGGAGTAGGGATTCCCATCCCCAAAACCAAAGAGCTTGGCTACAAATATAGGTCCTCTGGCAGGGTCTACAAAAGCCTGATTTAAAATGATTTCCAACTGTTGCCTGAAAGACCGAGCTTCATTTGGATTATTGAAACTGTCTGCTGAAGATAGGTTTTTAGCATGAATATCTTTGCCCACTTGATTCATGACATCCTGCACAGGCATATAAATGTCTTTTCTAAGCTTCTGGTAGATTTTTGCCCTATCAGCGGTAATGACATTGTCATAGGAATATTCCTTCCCAGATTTAATCAGATTTTTCCAATTATCATGTTCAAAGAGATGTCCTTTCCTATACCATTCATGTATATTATTAGTTGACTCTAGCCTGCTAAGGTAGAGATCATTAAATAGTTGCTTAAAGTCATCGTCCTTGGGATTGGATTGATTTTCTCCGAAGAGGGGTTCAAGCGTTTCAAAGGTCAAGCCAAAGAGATACTGGGTCATCTCTTGCAGGGGCAGGCGGTAGCTTGCAGCACCAAAGGTTCGGTAGTTCATACATTCAATATCATTCCTGTTAACGCCAGCGTTTAGATTGTGATCAATATTGGATATGACACTTTGGGTGTTCTGACCATTTCCCTCTATGGAGTCAGAGATGAACTCCATGATACTTTCTGACACGATCCCCAGCACTCTGTCAAAGCCTTGCGGATGGAAATGCCCAGCTGCATCCTCACTTGAAAACAGATAGGGAACAAAGGGAGCATCATTTCCATTATAGCGATAGAGGTTAGTATAGGTTTGCTCGAAACGCTCGCCATTTTCTCCTAAGGAGTTCAAATAGTCCAATTCCTTGAGGTAGGCATAGCCATTTCGACCCAGGTAAGCATTATTTGCATCAAGGGCATTGACATCTGGCAGGATAATGTAGCCATTCATACTATATTGGTTAGCATCTAGATGGAAGTCCATGGATAAAATAGCTCTTAGTAGATAGGCGATATCCAGGGAGCAACCTGACCCTGTCCCTCCTGCAATACCGGTCAGAATCATAATATGGATCTGAGTATTATTTCCTGGGACATTAGCTCCACTCCTGATTTTCTCAATAATTTGCCTTAGTTGTGTAGCCAGAGCATCAATATGCCTAAAGAGAAGGAAACGACCTGCTAGACGGTAACCTCCTGCTCCTTGTCTTGCTGGGTTAAAGGTCACTTGGTCTGGCATGAAACCATGTATTTCCGGTGTCCATCTATGAGGGTGCCTCATGTCAGCCAGCAGGTTACTATGAAGATGGAAAAACTCCTCAGCTCTTAAATTTGTTTCTTGCAGGCGAGTTCTTTCGTTGATCGCCATGGCAGCTTCATCGGTATCTATCCCGTAGAAATAGAGGTGGTCAGAATTATTGTAGCGGGTCTTGTAGAGGTGCTTGGTTTTGACCAGGGCCTTGATCCCCGTTCCTCCGACACCGATGATCAGGGTCGGGGTCTTGGTCACATGACCTTTGAAGTCATCCAGGATAAAGGCTTCACTATACTTCAAATAGGCAAGCTGGTCTTGTACTTTAGTGGGTAATTGATTTGGCATAGGTGGTTACTCCTTTTTTGTTTTTTTAGATATGAATACTGTAGTTTGTGGATGCTTAGGATGATGGAAGCATGTTTTTTATCCGTTTATAATTTTCATACATTTTCATAAACCGTTGGATAGCTGTAGCCTTATCTAAGACCATTCCTCCATTGATTGGTAGGATATAGCTATCTCCCTCTTCTTTAATAATACCGTGAGCAACTGCGCGATGAAAGACAGCCAGTTTCTCCTCATACCTGTAAAAGGATTTTTTATCGGCCATCTTCTGAGCATCAGCCGCCCAGTTGTCCACTGGTATGACACCGGGTAGCTGTCTCCAGTCTTTGTCCTTGATTGCATAGAGATGAAGGAACTCAGAGTGACAGTAGTCATTCATAAGAGCAGCCTGGTATTCATCTTCATACTGTAGAATGTTTGAGTACATATAGAGAGGGAAACCGTAGACGAAGTTTAACATGAAGATATGACTATTGTCTCCAGTTCGAACAAGCTCCTTGAAAACATCCATATATTTAATCTCATGATAAATCGAATCGGCAGAGCTATCAGCTGGCAGGGTAAGCAGCTCTAGGTTTAAGTCTTTGGTCAACCGATGGATGGCCTGATTACCTCCTGACATATGGGACTGGAGATGGATCATCGGCCGCCTATCCGTTTTTATCCTATTAACAATTCTGTTTTTAAGATACCCATCTAAATCAATATCATTTATGCTTGGAATCTTAGCCAAAGAGTCATTAGCTTGAATAATACCATCTCGAATACCTGCTTCACGTTTGATAGCATCGGCCAAGCTGAAGGATAGGATACCTTTTCCATACCAGTCTTGCAAGAATGCCTTGACAAAGCCGATAATGTCGATTTCATCGGGTCTTCCGATAAATCTTTTCTGTTGTTTAAAATACTGCTGCAAGAAATCTTCCATCAGCTGTTGCTTTTGACTATCAGTCTTGCCATCCACTTCTGCTTTGATAGACCTCAATACCTCTTGTAAATCAAGGAAAAACTGAATGGTAGAGGTTGCTGGCAAGGCATAGTCACTGGTCAGGTGCTGAACAGATTCTGCCAAATTCTCCCGCATCTCTAGCAAGATTTCTGCCATCGGGCGATAGATATCCCTATAAACTCTTTGGATAATTTCCCCATAGCCCTTATAAATCTTCTGGAAGGTTTGATAATAAAGCTTCTCAGCCTCAGCATTCACCAGATTGATGGTTGTTTGGATGTAGTCCTCTACAATGTCCTCCTTGGTTCGACGGCCGTCCCATACTGCTAATTTCGATTTATAGTCCTCCTGCCTCAAGAAAGTAAGCCTATCCTTTGTAGACTGAATGCGTTCCTCAACCTCTCTTTCAGCACTCACTGCCAAGTCATACATATATTTTGCTTGCCTATTAAGAGTGTGGTTGGTATAGGGATTGCCATCTCCAAAACCGAAGAGTTTAGCAACAAAGATAGGGCCTCTGTCAGGGTCTACAAAAGCATGGTTTAAGATGGTTTCCAATTGCTCCCTAAAAGACCGAGCATCATTGGGATTATTGAAACTATCTGCTGAAGATAGGTTCTTATCGTGAATATCGTAGCCCACTTGATTCATCACATCCTGCATAGGATAATAAATGTCTTTTTTTAGCCTATGGTAAATTTGTGCCCTGTCAGAGGAAATGACATTGTCATAGGAGTATTCCTTCCCTGATTTAATCAACTCTTTCCAGTTATCATGGTCAAAGAGATTCCCTCTCCGATACCATCCATAGATATTGTTAGTTTGCTCTAGGTTGCTAAGGTAGAGGTCATTAAAGAGTTGTGTAAAGTCTGCATCCTTGGGATTGGATTGATTGGGTTCAAAGAGGGGTTCAAGCGTTTCAAAGGTCAAGCCAAAGAGATACTGGCTCATTTCTTGGAGGGGCAGGCGGTAGCTTGCAGAACCAAAGGTCCCGTAGAACGTACACTCAATGTCAGGCTTGGGTACGATAGGGATTAAAGATTGCTCAATAATGGACATGATATCAGGAGCATGTTTTTCTATGTCTTCTGATATGAACTCCATGATACTTTCTGACACAATCCCCAGCACTCTATCAAAGCCTTGCGGACTGGTATATCCTTCTGCATCCTCACTTGAAAATAGATAGGGAACAAAGGGTGCTTCATCTCCACTATAGCGGTATTTTTCATTATAGGTTTGCTCGAAAAGCTCGCCATTTTCTCTTAAGGAGTTCAAATAGTCCAATTCCTTAAGATAGGCATAGCCATTTTTCCCCAAATAAGGATTGTCTGCATCAAGGGCATTGACATCAGGCAGGATAATGTAGCCATTCATACGATATTGGCTAGCATCCAGATGGAAGTCCCTGGATAAAATTGCTCTTAGTAGATAGGCGATATCCAGGGAGCAACCTGACCCTGTCCCTCCTGCAATACCGGTCAGAATCATAATATGGATCTGAGTTTTATTTCCTGGGACTTCAGCCCCAAGCTTAATCTGCTTGATGATTTTATGTAATTTACTAGCTAAAGCATCAATGTACTGGAAGAGCAGAAAACGTCCTGCTAGGCGATAGCCACCTGAGTTGTGCTCTCCTAAAAAAATGTCTACCTGTTCCGGCATGAAACTTTTGATTTCCTTTGTCCATGTATAGGGTCGTTTCATTTCAGCCAAGGCTTTGCTATCCAGATGGAAAAACTCCTCATCTTCTAAATGTGTTTCTTGTAGGGGCGATTTTTCTTTGATTCCCTTGGCATGTTCATCTGTATCAATCCCAAAGAAATAGAGGTGCTTGGTTTCCTTGTAGCGGGTCTTGTAAAGGTGCTTGGTTTTGACCAGGGCCTTGATTCCTGTTCCTCCGACACCGATGATAAGGGTGGGGGTCTTGGTCACATGACCTTTGAAGTCATCCAGGATAAAGGCCTCACTATCCTTCAAATAGGCAAGCTGGTCTTGTACTTTAGTGGGTAATTGATTTGGCATAGGTGGTTACTCCTGTTCATTTTTATCAATAATCTGGATAGCGAATAGTTAGGGTGAGAGACCCGTTTTTGCTAAAGCCGATTTCGTCTCCCGGTTTTAAGGTATTATTGAAATTACCAATAATTTCCAAATCAGTCACTTTCCTATCAACCTCTACGTGAATTGTCCTAGCTTGATTTCTGGAAGCCACTAAAAAGATTTTAGATTCTGTTCCCCCAAGCACGGATTTCATCCTAGCCTGTTTCAGAAGATCTTTCAAAGCTACTTTATTTTTAGGCGGAAGACTGACATAAGCATCCTGAACCGTTGCTCCTGCATCTGTAAGAACAATCTCTAGACGGGCATTTAATTTCGGTCCACTGTTTGCACTACTAAATAATTTAAGGACTACAGCTAGGACGGACAAGCCCAATAGACCTAAAACAATGATGAGCCAGAGGGGCAAACCAGTAGCTTTTTCTTCTTTGGCTGGAGTAGCCGATGTCAGATTGATGTTAATGCTGTTACTATTCTTATTAAAGTTAACTCCCTTGACAGAGGCTTGAAGGATGTAATCTGCCTCCTCATCTAGAACAAAACTTGCGGTCAATTGATCTGTTTCAAGTGACATGGGTACTGTTTCTACTTTATCCTTGGTGACATTGGTTATGGTTAATTCTCCAGAAAAACCAGAATAATTTTCTGGGGTGAACTCAACCCCCTTTAAGCCAAGTTTGACACTAGCAACAGCCTCTTTACCTACCTTAATATCCTCAGGAACTTCTAATTTGACTTCTGCATCATGATTAAAAATCCAATCAACCTTAACTTGAATCTGTTTCGTTTTTGACTTAACCCTAATGGTCCAATCCCCCTCTTCTGGATGAAGAAGTTTTACGTTTGTATATCTTTCTTCAGAGTAAAGAAGAACTTGCTTCTCATCTGATAAATCAATTGTTTTACCAGCGGTATTGACCACCTCAATTGAAATCGGCTCCTCATGGTCGATCTGAATATTGGCCTCTAATACAGCTTTAGGAACCTTTTGAACAATGTCTGTGAACTGATCTGGTTTAACCGTAACAAACGATGAATTTGCCAAATCAATATTTCCAAGCACTGCTGCAACTTCTTTAATTATGCCATTCAGCTCATCTGCAGACTTGGGAAACCAAGACTTGGCTCCTGATTGTTGAGCAATAGTAATCAAATAATTTTTGAAGTGATCTGTTTCAGGATTAATCCCAATCGTATATACTGGATACCCCTTGCTCATAAATTCAGATAAAACTGCATTTGATTCTGCCTCTGTTCTATTAGTATTACGAAAATCATTGGCTCCATCTGTAATGAGGACAACTGCTTTTTTGGACTGACTGTCCTTATTGGCCTCCAACATTTGTGCTGCACCGGCAAGACCTGCCGCGGTATCTGTATTATGACCTTTTTGAGTAATCTTCTGTATAGAAAAATCTTTCAATTTCTGCTTGGCATCCTTGCCAGTTATAGTCATTAAATCTTGACGTTCAATAGGATTAAAACTATAAGTCAAAATCCCAAGCTTATCTCCCTCCGCTGGAAGTAAGTCAACAAATCGACGAACTGCCTCGCCAGCCAGTTTATTAGGGTCATTATCTTGCATAGAAGCTGAATCATCAACTACAAAGATGACTTCCATACCTCTTGCAACCTCAGAGCCGTTGGCAAATACAGGTAAGTAACCAACAACTAGGTTTATGGCTACAAGGAAAATTGTTAGTATTTTTGCTATTGTTTTCATAGGTCCTCCTTAGAGTTTAATAAAATTATGACTAATCACCTGTGGCAATTTATACATCCTATAGTGACTAGTTTCCAGCTGACAGTTGCTATATTTGACTATCCCATATAGTCTCCCCGTCCTTTCTTTGTATACTGTCCGACAACCTTGACATTAATGCTACTTAGCCCTGCCTTTTGCGCCGCCCTGACTCGATGCCTTCCATCCGCATCTAACACATATTTTCCATCCAGTTGACTGACAAGTGGTACTTGCTCAAAACCTAGTACAACACTATCTGCTAGTTTAGGATGCGCTTGTTTGATTGATTCCAAGCTCATCCCCTCTCCTTGAAGCTTATCTATTTGAGAATAGCTAGATACCAGTCTAAGATAATCAGACTCCGGTCGTTTTTCCCATCCAAAATTCTCTATATGCGACTCTGTAAATAGAATATCATTGGGATTGACAGAAGCCATATAGGCATTCTCTTTTAATGCTCTGCAATCGTAATTCGAAAGTTCCTCGTCAAGAAGTGTGTTCATTGAATTTCTTTCAATTTCAGCAGGAGTATAGAAAGTAGTATCTAAAGGAATATCAATCGTCGGATGATACTGCTCCCATATATCTAAAGCTTCAATATTGGTTGTTTCTGTCTGTTGCTCAAGACTTTCATTTTCATAGGACATGGCTTATCCTCCTTTTTTTAAGTATAGTTAGATACTCTCTCTGTAAACTAGGTGGGATATTTAAAGAAAGTATGAACGCCTCCATAAATACATTCTCCTCCGCTTCTGAAATAGATACCCTTTCCCTATACTTGGTTAATAGACTATTCAAAACATTCAGTAAGCCATGTTGATGTATCTGACTGATATAGTAACTTGTATCAATCCTATCCTTGTTAAAGTGCGAAAGGAATGGATTACTGAAATCTGAATTGCCTTTATCCTCAAGAAATGTACGATAGGAATCAAAGGTGTTTTTCAACACCTGCTCTCGACCAATTCTTGCTTCACTTTCAACACAAGGCATTTGTACAAGCTTGGGTCTAAAATCCCCTTCTGAATAAACAGCAGCAATCCCACGCTTTAAACTACTTAGATAAGAAAGTTGTTCCTCCGTCATATTCATCGACTTTCCTATAGCCAAGCGATCCTCTTCTGAAACTGTTCGATGGACTATTTTTAAATTTGTGTTTTTAAGAATATCCCCTGCTAGTTTTGTTGGAATTTGATCTATAATAAATATCCCTTGACCAAAACTACGAATTTCTGCTAATAGGTTTGTAAAAAATTCAATAGCTTTCCGCTTGCTTACTTCTTCGCCACTGACTTCTTTTAACAATCTATGAGCTTCTTCAATGACTAATAAGTGTTTAAAAGGATTTCTTCCCATTGTCGGAGATTTCGATTGATGATATTCATAAATTTGTGTCAGCAAAAGACCAATAACAAAAGATTTTGTTTCATCGTCTCCTAAATCCTCTAATTCTAGAATGGCGGGTTTTTCCATTAGTAAATGAATAGGTAGGCTTTTTTGAACATCCAACATGTAACCCTTACCACCAATCCGCAAAGAATTAATTCTAGCTCTCAGACTAGCTTTGATGTTGGCTTCGACCTCTCCTTTGTAACCGCTTACTTTCGTGATTTCATCAATCTTTAAAACTAAGTCTGTCAAGGTAGGATAGGCTGAGCTACCATACTTATTCTCATTAGTAACAATGTCCCAACCTGCATCTTGGTAAATTTCATATAAAGCTTGTTCCAATATAAACGGAGTCGGGGAGACCAAATCGAAACTAGCTTTAAATGTAGAAAACAATCTATCAATATGAGCTTGAATAGAAGCAGTTCCAATAACTTCAAATGGATTAATACGATAAGGAACACCTCTTTTGCTGGATTCTTCTCCTAGGGTAAATACCATCAAATCAGAAAAATTATTTTGTCCTCCCACAGCTGATAGATTGGATAAATCCCAATATTCTCGCTTGGCTGACTCAATGACCAGAAAAGGAATGGACTTCTGGCACCACAAAGATGACAGCAGTTGTTTACTAGTGTTCGTTTTACCCGAACCTGTCATGCCAATTAATAGAGCATGCCGATTAAAATCAGTCATCTCAATCTGATATGGCTTTGATACAGAGGATTGATTGGTGCAAATTTCACCAATTGTAAATGGAACTTCCAAATGATATCTACGATTCTCAACTTCAAATTCCACCTGCTCATCAACCGCAAATCCTGCTATTTCTTTCTCAGGATATTGGAAATATGTGGCTAATTGTTCGGAATTTAAAACTGTTTGAGTAACATAGCCTTGAAGAGCTAGGACTTTACGGTTAATGGCATACTGAGAAGTATAAATATCTATCAATCTAACACCAAGCGGTTCAATAGCTAGTCTATCTGGAGATTGCTGCATTGGAAATAACTGTAATGGTTCAATAACTTCTGCTCCTTTCGAGTACGAAGTTCGGAACATAGCTGATAAGAGTTTATAATCTGCAGTTCTTCTAGCAGTTAAAAAAATTTGAGTATGCCAGTTTCCTGTCGAAATCCCTTTTTCTATCTGCTCTAGTTTCTTCTCTAAATGACTTACATACCTACTAGCACTATAGTCCTTAGATTCCTTGTTTTCCGTTCCAATAGATCTCTCCATCGTTCTAGTTATTCCCACGGCCTCGCTAGCATCCGTCAATTCCTCAAGAAGAGATTCTTTTGCTAAATACATTAACTGGGGAGAGATGCTTTTAGCTATTACCATAATGGAAAAATCTTTTCCAAGCATAGACTGACAAATAGGATATACCAGACTTTTCTCCTCAATTTCTGTTATTGAAGGTGGGTGTCCAATAACCAAACCAGCCTTACGAGTAGGAATTTTTATAGATTCATAGCTCACTGATTCTGTTTCAAAAACGAGACTCTGTGAAGATAGGACCGATACAACATGCTCTAAGTCCTCAGAAGTTGCTCCGACATAAATACCAATCCCATTTTTATCCCCCTTTATCAGATAACATAAGGGGGAGGACATAGTTGAAAATCCAGATAAAATATTCTCAATACCAAGATTGATACTACCGTTTTCATCTACATCCCTTGAAATCTTATGTATTCGTACAAATGATAAGTTTCCCATGAACTCAATATCATCAAGAGTTAGCTGAATACCTGAATACTCTTTTTCATTCAAATGAAGACGAGACAAAAACTTATCCTTTTCATCAAAAAAACTCATAATCTACCTCTATATCAAATATACAGACCCTATTCCTGAAGGCTAGGCTCAAATCCAACCTCACTTATCAGAGTACATTTCAACATCTCAGTACAGTGGCTGATTAGCAGATTTATTCGTATCTTACTCTCCCCACTTATTTCGTTACTGTAATATCATCTAAAATGATAAATTTACCGTTTTCCTCTTTCAAAAAGTACTTTAGCTATTATAATAAGAACTAATAATACAAAGATAATTGGCCAATATTGTGTGAGTAGATTTATTATGACCACCAATAATATACATAATATAAATAATTGAACAATAAGTTTCCCCATCTCTTTCTCCTTAATAATTTCATTTATTGTCATACAAAGCGATAATAGTTATAGGACCCTATCCAAACTTTTTAGCTTTCTTTTTGTTCCCAAATTAAGACTTTATGGCAGTTCCTTTACTAGTGAGCAAATAATATATTCCAGAAGTACGTCCTCCACTGGGCTACCGAAACCAGAATAAACTAGTTTAGTCATACAAAAAGTAAGCTACTAGCCTTATCTACCAATCTTTTTAGTATCTATATAAAATCCTCTTCTGATTTATGCAGGTTACACAGGTTATGCAAGCTCTAAACCAATCAACAAAGAAGTTCTAGTTTATTTTATATCACTTGAAAACAATAATAGAACAAGAACCACAGCAACTGTTGCTACTGAAACAAGGATATTTCCAAACGTAATGTGCATCATTACACCCAAAAAAATAGATAAAATAATAAACACTGATATTAACAGTTTAGCTACACTCGTTGTTTGTGAATGATAGTAGTAGGTAACCCCAGTTGTCGTATCTGTCAAAGTATTCGTGATAAACTGATTTTTTCTATTAAAGTAGCCACTAGCCTCAATCTTATTACCTACAGAAATTTCTCCAAAATTGCTAGTTTTCCCATGTGCTATAAGTTGACAACTACTCTCCTTGTCAATGGAAATCTGAACAATTGTAACTGCTCTTGATAGTGAAAATCTCTCACCATGAATTGCAGCGTGAAGAATATGTTCTCCTATCCCTCCTTTAAAAACATCATGGGAAATATTTTTAACAACGCCACTCACATAGTTGGTAGAATAAATTCCCAATCTACCATTCTCTAACGTTGGTCTTAAAACAGAAGGAGTTGATAAAGTATTGGAAGGCACACTCGTAGGCACAGCCACCTTTTTCCTACATACATCACAATAATCTCCATCTTTTTCAACTTTTGTTAGTCTACAACGATTACAAAAACACATCTATATCACCTCCATCGACTCTATCTACAAACACCTTTATTTATAGATTAAGCACTAGAATCCAGAACAGATTATAAATAATATTTAGATTTTTAGATTTCTACATTTCTTATATGTTATATACCATTTTTCCCCGACTATTTCCTTTCTATCCACAACTGAAAAGTTGCCAAAATATTTAATAAATATATACAATAACTTTCCTTATTAAAAAAGAAAGTTTCCGAGCACATAATTAGCTGATTTCCTTTAATTTTTTTGATAAAATAGAAATATAATACGCTTTCAACGAGGAAGACTGAGCCATGATTTTTTTATCCTTTAGCGAAATTTTACAGGTTATCCTAGCAGTCAATAAGAGAAATAAGAAAACTATCGGCTGGGTTAAACAAGAAGCTATTGTTAACAGTATCTTTCAATTTCTAGAAGTCCCTGGCAAGGAAGATGAGGAATTTTATGTTAGCACTTCGGATTGCTCTAAGTATTTCAACGGAAGGAAAAATATCCCTCAGAAACTCAAGAACTATCTAGCACAACAAGATTTTTCTCAAATCGTAGAGAAATTTGCACATCGAATGATGCAATATACAGAAATATCGACTATTAGTGTTGCTAAAAAATTACATGAAGCTGCTAGTGAACAAACAAGAAACTCAAGCCATGAAAACCCATCGTTTTTAGAACAAGAAAAAAGACTAGCCTCTTACTACTCCCAAGAAAAATACCACCACTATATCGCAACGACCATCCTCTTTTCACTTATCCATGTTCCCAATATCCTTAACTGTCAACAAGAGGAACCCTCCCTCCTTGATAGCCTCCACTTCAATCAGGACTTAGAGGAATCTATCCAACAAGGACGCTATTACCAATCTTACGAACGGGACATCATTATCCATCCAGATATGAAGAAAAAAGAGTATAAAGTCCTAGTCAAACGGCAGTACATCTCCCACTATCCCAATCCTGTCCATCCTCATAAAGACCGATTTATCCTAAACACCTTCTACTCCACACCTGCCTTACGAAGCAATAATCACTTTATCAGTCTAAAAATTAACCAAATCGATTATTCCGATAGGGTGCAGGTTCTGGACGAAGACTTGGATATTGAAAAACATCGCTACCCTTACAAGCGTAGCCTCTTTGTAGAAAACCTTCCTGATTCTGAACTCTACCACATTGACTTGCAGACCAAGTACTTTGCCAGTTTTCCCATCCGTTTCGGCAGTTTTCGCCTGTATTCTCCGGCCAAACGTTTCAAGGTCACTGTCCGTATTCGGACCAATGAAAAACGCAAACTCTACCTGACCTTGAAAAACTTCGGTAGCTTCAACAAACAAATTTCTAACATCGACCGTATCGAACCCAATGCCACCATGGTCTACTTTGAAAATATCGACTGGACCTTCCCTTCTTCAGGCTATGCCTACATTGTCAAACCCTGGAACGAATTTTTGCAGGATTTCCTACCACAAAGCCAGCAAAAAAGTGCAGAGGAATAAAATCCTTTGCACTTATTTTTTTATTTCTCCTTGGCAAAATACTGGCGTGTTTCCTTGATAATAACAGGAGAGAGAGCCAACAAGGCAATCAAGTTTGGTAGAGCCATGAGCCCGTTCACAATATCTGCGATGGTCCAAATCAAGTCCAGTTTGAGGAAGCCACCAAGAGCAACCATGGTTACAAAGACCAGACGGTAAGGTAAGATGGCTTTGGTTCCAAATAGAAACTCTATACAACGCTCCCCATAGTAAGACCAACCAAGTATAGTCGTATAGGCAAAGAGAACTAGACTGATGGTCAAGGCCAAGACTCCTGGCTGTCCAAACACTGTCGAAAAGGCTGCCTGAGTAAGTGGTGCCCCTGCCAACCCTTCGATAGACCACTGACCTGTCACCAAAATGGTTAAACCTGTCAAGGTACAGATGATAAGTGTATCGATAAAGGTACCTGTCATGGAAATCAAGCCCTGTTCAACTGGATTATCAGACTTGGCAGCCGCAGCAGCAATAGGCGCCGAACCTAGACCAGATTCATTTGAGAACACCCCACGCGCAATCCCACGCTGAATGGCTTGTTGCACGGTCGCACCTGCAAAACCACCCACAGCTGCAGCTGGAGTAAAGGCAGATTTGAACACTAAGGCAAGGGTTGGCAAAAGTTGTTCCCAATGCAGAGCCAAGACAGTGACACTTGCTAAGATATACAAAATCGCCATGAAAGGAACAATTTTTGTCGAAATATCCGAAATCTTCTCAATTCCCCCAAAGATAAAGAAGGCGATGGAAATAGCTGTCACAATGCTGACCAACTGAGGAGCCAGTCCGAAACTTGAAGACATGGAAGATGCAATCGAATTAACCTGTGAAAATGTCCCCATCCCCAAGAGAGCCACTAGAACTCCCGAAATAGCAAAGAAAATTGCCAAAGGTTTCCACTTTTGTCCCATCCCTAAGGTGATATAGTGCATAGGCCCACCTGCCGCTTGACCGTTGGCATCCTTAGTTCTATATTTGATAGCTAAAAAACCTTCCGCATACTTGGTTGCCATTCCGAAGAAGGCCGCCACCCACATCCAGAAGAGGGCACCTGGTCCACCTGTCGTAATAGCTGTCGCAACTCCGACGATATTTCCTGTACCAACTGTCGCTGCCAAAGCTGTACAGAGGGCCGCAAAGCTGGACACATCTCCCTGACCAGACTGGTCACTGGAGAAAATCAGACGAAAAGCCGTCGGCAATTTGCCAATCTGAAATACTCCCAAACGAAGGGTGAAATAGACACCCGTTCCGACCAAGAGTAATAAGAGGGGCGGTCCCCAAACAAAATTATTGATGTTTTGCATCAATTCTAACATAGCTTCCTCCTAAGCATTTTTTTCAAATCCGATAAAGCTGCCGGAAAAAACAAAAAGAGGCTGAACACTTCAACCTCTAGAATCAACGTGAAAAATACAGAAAAAGCCTATTTTTCAACGCTCTGTCCTTTTACCTGAGAGTTTCAGTAGCTCTACTTTTCCAAGCAGAACTACCTTGCCCCTTCGGTGCCAAAATGGTCTCTCCAGAGTTCCGTCCATTGAACAGTCAGTTTCCCTTCTACCCAATATCAACCGGTTATTCAGTTTTATCTTGCTCTATTCTAGACTATTTTTCAGGAAAAATCAAGCAAGTTTTCAAAAAATTATTGCAGTAACTCCAAAAACAGGCCATATCCTGCTTCTTCCATTTCCTCTCTCGGTATGAAGCGAAGGGCTGCTGAGTTGATACAGTAACGTAATCCACCCTTGTCACGCGGTCCATCATCAAAGACATGACCTAAATGAGCATGTCCAGCCCGACTGCGAACTTCAATACGGTTCATGCCGTGGGAAAGATCTTGGAAATAAGTCGCAACTTCCTTGCTGATTGGTTTGGTAAAGGAGGGCCAGCCGCAGCCTGAATCGAATTTGTCCGTCGAGAGAAAAAGTGGCTCGCCAGTTGTAATATCGACGTAGATGCCAGCTTGGTCGCTATTCCAAAACTCATTTTCGAAGGGTCTTTCCGTCGCAGCTTCTTGAGTGACTTGATACTGGAGGTCGGTCAAGCTGTCTTTTAAGACTTGTTGGTCTGGCTTTTGGTAGTCTGCAACATCAATCAGTGGGATTTTTGCCTGCCCAAGATCGATATGACAGTACCCTTGGGGATTTTTCTTGAGATAATCCTGATGGTAGTCTTCGGCGGGGATGTAATGCGCGAGTGGCTCCACTTCAACGGCTAGGGGGCGTCCGCCAAAGAGCCGGGACTGCTCCGTCATGACCTGCTCGATGGTCGGCAAATCAGCCTCATCTGTGTAATAGATACCAGTCCGATACTGGCGACCCTTGTCAGGCCCCTGCTGATTGACAGAGAAGGGATCAATGACTCGGAAATAGTAGAGGAGAATTTCCCGCAAATTGATACGAGTCTCATCATAGGCTAGATAGAGCGTCTCTGCGTGGTCTGTTTGTTTGAGGAGTTGATAATTGGTCGTCTCCACCTGTCCATTCGCATAGCCAACGCTAGTGTCAAGAATACCATCGATCTGGGAAAAGTAGCCTTCCATCCCCCAGAAACAACCGCCTGCTAGGTAAATTTCTTTCATGTGAGTTTCCTTTCGATGCAGAAAAGGGAGTGGGACAAAAATCGGTAACCCGCAGGGTTCGATTTTGTCGTCCCACCCCCGCACAGTTGAGTAGGGCTGTAAAAGCTGATAAAATCAGCTAATTAGAGCCCACTCAACCACTGCGTCAAGTTTAACGATTGAAAAAAACTAAGGAGGCCAGGACTTTTGTCCCACTCCTTTTGATTAACCAATCTCTGCCAAGATTGCTTTGATTTGGTCTTTGGTGTGAACACCAGCAACTTGTTTCACAACTTGTCCATCTTTTTTGAACAAAAGGGTTGGGATTGACATAATACCGAATTGACGAGCTGTGTTTGGATTCTCATCAACATCCATTTTGTAGATGCGCAACTCATCTTCGTCCACTTCACCTGCTAATTGCTCTAAGATTGGTGCTTGCATGCGGCATGGACCACACCAAGGCGCCCAAAAGTCAACAAGGACTACGCCTTCTTGTGTTTCAACTTCAAAGTTTGCATCTGTAATAACTTGAACCATGATTTTCTCCATTTCTGATTTTGGTACTATCATTCTACACCAAATGAAGAGAGAATGCGAATTTTTGCTACGGGATGAGAGTGGAGATAGGCATGTCGAAAAAATAGTGACTTAAAACGGCCTATTGTCAAGCCAAGCTAGACCGCAGGGAGCAAGCGTGAAATAGAAAATGGTTCTTCCTGTCAAATCCAGTTGTAGCAACGGGACAAGGTGACGGAGTAGGTGCTACGGAGAGAGAAATGGGATAAACCTACCTATAAGAATTTCAGTTGTAAAAAATGGGTATAGCTAAACTAGTCCACAGGAGGACGAGGGGGAATCACGTACCAGATTCATTTACAAAAAAAAGAAAAAAGTTGAAAATGTTTCAACTTTTTTCTGTTCCCGTGTTGTAAAATGAAGTGCAACAAAAAAGACATGTTCGTCTGATATACTAGAATTCCCCAACTCAGTATAGAAAGCAGATGAACATG
>NZ_JAVIHI010000015.1:0-40816 GCF_036680365.1 Streptococcus sp. SS-4456
ATGTTCATCTGCTTTCTATACTGAGTTGGGGAATTCTAGTATATCAGACGAACATGTCTTTTTTGTTGCACTTCATTTTACAACACGGGAAAAATTTTTAGATCAATATAAACTGTATAAAAGAATTTTTGATATATAATGAAGAAACCTGTAAAATTGCTGAAATTGTCTGATTTAATTTTGAAAAAAACTTGATTTGTTACCGTTTTCATTATATAATGATAAAAAGCAATCGTTTGCATCCTATTTATGATTAATTAGAAAGATATGGGGAAGATTTTATGAAAGAACGCCAAAGTGGAGTGCTTATGCACATTTCATCTTTACCTGGAAAATACGGCATTGGTTCTATGGGACAGGCTGCCTATGACTTTGTTGATTTTTTAGAAAGAACCAAGCAACGCTACTGGCAGATTTTGCCTTTAGGAACGACTAGTTATGGTGACTCGCCTTACCAGTCTTTCTCTGCCTTTGCGGGCAATACTCACTTTATCGACTTTGATTTTCTGATTGAAAAGGGCTGGTTGACCGAGGAAGATGTAGCAGGAATTGACTTTGGCGACAAGGATACAGAAGTGGATTATGCCAAGGTCTTTTACGGTCGACGTCCTGTCTTGGAAAAGGCTGTGAGGGCGATAAAGGCAGAGGGGGTACCGGCGGATTACTGGTCTTTTGCTGAGGAAAATGGTTTTTGGTTGCACACTTTTGCAGAGTACATGGCTATCAAAGAGCATTTTGACAATAAGCCCTGGATTGATTGGGAGGATCAAGGAGCTCGCCTGCGCTATCATGATACATTAGAGTATTACCGTCAGCTCTTAGCGGAGCAGATGGATTACCACCGCATCACCCAGTATTTGTTCTTCAGTCAGTGGTATGCATTGAAGGCTTACGCCAATGCCAAAGGTGTTGAGTTTGTTGGGGATATGCCGATTTATATCGCGGCTGATTCTGCGGATATGTGGGCCAATCCACACTTCTTCAAGACAGACGAAGAAGGCAAGCCAAGTGTGGTTGCCGGCTGTCCACCAGATGCCTTTTCAGAAATTGGTCAGCTCTGGGGCAATCCAATTTATGACTGGGAAGCTATGAAGCAGGATGGCTTTACTTGGTGGGTGGCTCGTTTGCGTGAATCCTTTAAGATTTATGACATGGTTCGAATTGACCACTTTATCGGCTTTGCTTCTTTCTGGGAAATTCCAGCAGGGGAGGAAACAGCGGTCAATGGCTACCGCGTGGAAGCGCCAGGTTTCGAACTCTTTGAAACCATCAAGTACCACTTGGGCGATTTGAATATTATTGCGGAAGATTTGGGAACTGTGACAGATAAGGTTATTCAATTGCGTGAAAGGACTGGGTTCCCAGGCATGAAAGTCTTGCAGTTTGCCTTCGACCCTGAGGGTGACAGCATTGAAATGCCGCACAACCACCGCAACAATGTCGTAGCCTATACTGGCACCCATGATAATGATACTATTCTGGGTTGGTATGAGAGCGAACTGTCTGACGAGGGTAAGGAATTCTTAGACAAGTACAGCAATCGTCGTGAGGATGAAGGGGTTAGCCATGCTCTGTTCCGCCTGCTTTTCGGTTCTCCAGCCTTTATGGCTGTGGCTACCATGCAGGACTTGCTCGGCTTGGATGGGTCAGCTCGTATGAACCTGCCAAACACACTTGGTGGTAACTGGACTTGGAGGATGACTGCCGACCAGCTCACCCCTGCCATTGAGGCGGAATTGCTTGATTTGACAGTGACCTACCGCCGTGAGAATGCCATTGTCAAAGCGAAAGAACAAGAAAAGACAGAAACATCAGCCTAGGCTGGTGTTCTTTGTAAAGACTGGCAAAGAGTATAGAGATTGAAGATTAGATAGTCACCATTATTGATTGGTTTTTTCAACTTTTTCCAAAATCTTGCCTCTAAATAAGAAGAATCTCCTCTAGGTCAGGCTTAGAGGAGATTCTTCTTATTTCTTCTGCTTACGGACGTAGAGCCAGTAGCTAATCCAGTAGTAGATAGTGTAGCAGAGGCAGGCTATGATAGTCCAAAAGAAAAATGTATTCAGCACTTTAGCAAGACTTGGCAATAACCAGTTAATCAGTAGCGTAACTACAAAAATAATCACTCCGATATAGGTAGGCAATTTCTTCATGAGTTTTCCTCCGTGCTACTTTTCTTTATTATAGCATTTTAATATATATATTTCAACTTGTTCACAAAATCACATTGACAAAGCATGTTTTTTGGAGTAGAATAAGACTAAAATTAGGAGGTACTATATGAAAAGACCGATTCATTTATATATTTTTGTGATACTGTCCAGTATTGCCAGTATTTTAAGGCTGTTCAGTGCCTTTGTTTCGACATTTAACGAGGAGCAACTTCGCACATACATGCAGGGAGCTGTTGGGGTTGATGTGGAAGAGTTAATTCTTGTTTCGCGCGAAACAGCCAATTTCCAGACGGGTATCATTCAAAAGATTGCAGCCCTAATCCTGTTTGGTCTATTGATTGCGGTCATTGTCTTCCTATTCATGAAGAAAAATGAGCTGGCTTCCTATCTCTACATTGGCTATCTATTTTCAACCTTACTGCTGAATACCTATAGCTACCTAGCAGGTAAGGGGATTGCGCAACTCTACTCAGATGCAACAATGCGTGATGTGACAGCAGCAGGTATGCTAGGGGCTTACATTATCAATATTGTCTTATTTGCCATTTACTTTGGTGTGACCATTTTCTTCCATCTGCGTAAGCCAAAGGAACAGCCAAGTACAGCTATCAATTCTACCGATATTTAATCATCCAAAAAACTGCATGGTGCATAGTGACCCTGCAGTTTCTTTGTTTTTATGGAATGGCAATGTAGCGACGGGCTCCAGAAAAGCTGACATAGCTAATCCATTGACGGCCTTCGGCTGTGACAACCCGGTCATAGCGGACAGAAGAACCAGCACCGTAGTAGGTGATTTCACTTGCGGACTGGCTAGGGCGATTGCGGACAATGGCTTTGCTAGAGAAGGTGTAGGTACCGGAGGCTGGAAGGTTTTTATTTGTTTGAGTTGCTTGCTGTGGTGCAGGACTTACTTCTACTTGTTTGATAGGAATGTAGCGTCTTTGACCACTATAGCTGAGGTAGCTAATCCACTGGTAGCCATCAGCTGTTAGAACCCGGTCGTAACGTACGCTCTCACCGGCATAATAGTAATCCAAGGTTGTGCTAGATTGTTTGGCTTCATTTTTAATTGGCGCTTGTTGGGTGAAGGTATAGACACCGCTGTTTGCTAAGCCAGCTGCCTGAGTAGGTGCAGTGCTAGTTTGACTGACAGGGGAGCTAGCTAGATCCTTGAAGTGAATGTAGCCACTGACAGAGTTTTTATGAATCATTCGACGACCGTAGGTGTATCGAGTACCGTAGTTGTATTCTTCAATTTCGACCATGTCACCTTGGATGCTAGATACCCAGGCAACGTGCATAGGTGAGGTCCACCAAGCTACTGCTCCCACGGCAGGGTTCATATCCACGCGGTAACCTTCACGCTGCGCTCGGTATCCCCAGACATCCGCATTACCGTAAGCTGGTGGGATTTCAAAACCGTTGACTTTACTGAGGCGAAAGGCTACAAAAGAAGTACATTGACGGGTGTAGAGCCTCCAGGGGTCAATAGCGTCAACCGCTGTATAAGGATAATCATCCCCCAAGGCACTGGTGGAGCTGGAACGTGTGCTGGCAGTACGAGTTTGGGTAGTCAGTCGAGTTCTGGTGGTGTTGGTTTGTGTTTGGGTGTTTGATTTTTGGGAAATGGCAGGGCTACTTGTTGATGAAGTATTAGTTTGACTTTGGTTGGTACTTGTTTGTCTAGTCTGACTTTGACCTTGCTGTGAGGAAGGTGCTGTTTGTTGAGAACGCGTTTGACTAGCTGGACTAGTTGATGGAGTGGTTGTTTGAATGGGCTTAATTGCTGATGTTGCTGTACCCGTAACGTTTTTTTCTTGCGATATTTGTTCTGTATTGGATTTAGTAGATGGTGTAGTGTTTGTTTGGTTTGTACTAGATTGACTAACTTGATTGTTTTTTTGTTCAGTAGTGCTACTTGTTGTTTGGGCTATAGTTGGGCTTGTAGATGGACTAGTTGTCGTATTTGCACTAGCTACTGGTCCAGCAGTCAGGCAGGCGTGGGCTAGTAGGACAGAAGCGGCACCGAGAGAATAAGTGCGGATAGAAAAGCGTGGTTGATTTGCTGTAAGTGGTGTTTGTGTCATTCAGACTCCTTTGATGATTTTTTTGTAGGGGGTTATTCCCCCTCGCTACCTCTATTCGCACTTGTCTGATAAATTTTGAGAATTTTTTTGTCGCTGATGATAAAAAATCCTCAACCAGTAGGATTGAGGATAGTTTAGTATTACATTTTCTCTGGAGCTTTTACGCCGAGGAGGCGAAGGGCTTCTTTTAGGACGACACCAGTTGCGTAGGCAAGTGCCAAGCGGCTGTCACGCTCTGGGTTTTCATCCAAGATACGCGTGTGTGCGTAGTACTTGTTGAAGGCTTGAGCTAGGTTGATAGCGTATTTGGCGATAAGTGATGGGTCAAATTTATCACCGGCACGTTCAACAAGGTTTGAGAAGTTTTGGATGTGCTTGATGATGTCCCAGCTTTCTGCGTCAGCTAGCTTGTAGTCATTTTCTGCGTTTGGTACAAAGTTTGCCTTGCGTAGGATAGACTGGATGCGGGCGTATGCGTATTGTACATAAGGACCTGTTTCACCCTCGAAGGAAACCATAGCTTCCAAGTCGAAGTCGTAGCCGTTGTCACGGTCGGTCTTGAGGTCGTAGAACTTCACAGCGCCGACACCAACTGCGTGTGCCACTTCTTCCTTGTTTTCAAGGTCAGGGTTTTTAGCTTCAATTTGAGTAAGGGCGCGTGAAATAGCTTCGTCAAGAGTTGGCTCGAGTAGGATGATATTTCCTTTACGAGTAGAGAGTTTTTTCTTGTCCTTGGTAACCAGACCGAAGGTGATATGGGTCATATCGTCGCTCCAGTCGAAATCCATTTCTTTCAAGACAGCCTTGAGTTGTTTGAAGTGGTTGATTTGCTCCTGACCAACGACATAGATGCTTTTCACGAAGTCGTAAGTACGTTTGCGGTACATAGCTGTTGCCATGTCACGTGTGATGTAGAGGGTAGCGCCATCTGTCTTCATGATGAGGGCTGGTGGAAGATTGTAGCTTTCAAGGTCAACGATTCTCGCACCTTTAGATTCTTGAAGAAGTCCTTTTTCTTCTAAGATTTGGATACCTTCGTCCATCTTATCGTTGTAGAAGGCCTCACCGTTATAGCTGTCGAATGTTACATCAAGTTTGTCGTAAATGCGGTTGAATTCGACCAAGCTCTCATCACGGAACCATTGCCACAATTCATGCGCTTCTGGGTCGCCGTCTTCCAATTTTTTGAACCATTGGCGTGCTTCGTCGTCCAACTCAGGTTTTTCTTCTGCCTCAGCATTGATACGGACATAGAGTTTAAGAAGTTCTGAGATTGGGTCAGCTTCGACCGCAGCCTTGTCACCCCAGAGTTTGTAGGCAACAATCAACATACCAAATTGTTTGCCCCAGTCACCCAAGTGGTTGATACGGATTGGCTTGTAGCCTAGTTTTTCGTGGATGTTGGCAAGGGCATCGCCGATAACGGTTGAACGCAAATGTCCAACTGAGAATGGTTTGGCAATGTTTGGGCTAGACATGTCGATGGTTACATTGCGTCCTTGACCGATGTTGAGTTTACCGTATTGGTCTTTTTCAGTAATAACATCTGTCAAGACTTGGTGGGAGATAGCAGCCTTGTCCAAGAAGAAGTTGACGTAAGGACCGGTAGCTACAACCTTTTCAAAGCCAGTAGTGTCTAGTTTTTCAACGATGTCTGCGGCGATAGCCTGTGGAGCCTTTCGTTCTACTTTGGCAAGTGAGAAGGCAGGGAAGGCGATGTCACCCATTTCTGATGATTTCGGTTTTTCTAGCAGATTGTAGATAGCTTCTACTTCCAAACTCGGAAGGATGGCGGCTAGTCTTTCTGCAATCACTTGTTTTTGATTCATATAGGATTTCCTCCAACGTTATTGATTCTATTTTATCACATTTCTAGGTCAATAGCGGTGAAAAGTGTTATAATATTTTTATAAATATACATTCTGAGGTAAGATGATGAATAAAGCAGGGCGACATGAATTGATAAAAAACATGATTCATCAAGAGAAGATTGGACGCCAAACGGATATTCAGAAAAGGCTTGAGAGTCAGGGGATTATTGTAACTCAGACAACCTTGTCTCGTGATTTGCGTGAATTGGGTGTCATCAAAATTCATGAGAATGGTCGTTCCTTCTATTCTTTAGCGATTGAAGAAGAGGGAGTGAATTTCGTTGAATTATTGGCCCAATATGCTTATAAGGTTGAGCGAGCGAGTTTTATTTTGGTTCTTCATTCTGACTTGGGTGAAGCGGCCTTGATGGCTAATATTATTGATGCAGAGAAGCCATCGTCTATTTTGGGAACCTTGGCTGGTGCAGATACGCTGTTGGTTATCTGTCGTGATGAAGAGGCAGCCCAGCAGGTCGAAGCTGAGATCAATCATTATTTGGAGTAGAATTGAGAGGAAGAATGGCAGTAGAGAAAATTTCTCCAGGCATGCAGCAGTATCTGGATATCAAAGCAAACTATCCAGATGCTTTTTTGCTCTTTCGCATGGGTGACTTTTATGAATTGTTTTACGAGGATGCAGTAGAGGCTGCACAGATTTTAGAACTATCCTTGACCAGTCGGAATAAAAATGCGGAAAATCCCATTCCTATGGCAGGTGTTCCCTATCATGCAGCCCAGCAGTACATTGATACGCTTGTTGAACTGGGGCACAAGGTGGCCATTGCTGAGCAGATGGAGGATCCCAAGCAGGCAGTCGGCGTGGTCAAACGGGAAGTAGTGCAGGTCATCACACCTGGTACGGTCATGGATTCTACCAAAATGGGAGCCGATAGCAACTACCTGGTCACTATTGACCGTCAGGGTGTGCAGTTCGCACTTTCTTATATGGATGTGTCAACAGGTCAGTTTTTTGTGACTAGTTTGGACGATTTTACTAGTCTTTGCGGTGAAATTCGTAACTTGAGGGCGCGGGAATTGGTCATCGGCTATGCTCTGTCGGAGGAAGAAAAGCAGGTCTTTTCAAACCAGATGAACCTCCTGCTCTCTTTTGAGGATGAGGTGACGGAAGATGTCCAGCTGATTGACAATTCCTTGACAGACTTGGAAAAGGCTGCGGCGGGCAAACTTCTTAGCTACCTACATCGGACACAGATGCGGGAC
Source organism: Streptococcus sp. SS-4456 (assembly GCF_036680365.1). Taxonomy (NCBI): domain Bacteria; kingdom Bacillati; phylum Bacillota; class Bacilli; order Lactobacillales; family Streptococcaceae; genus Streptococcus; species Streptococcus sp. SS-4456. The sequence goes on from NZ_JAVIHI010000015.1 coordinate 7,357, forward strand.
TTGAGCCACTTGCAAAAGGTGGTCCACTATGAAATCAAGGACTATCTGCAAATGGACTATGCAACCAAGTCCAGTCTAGACTTGCTTGAAAACGGTCGGACAGGCAAGAAGCACGGTAGCTTGTACTGGTTGTTGGATGAAACTAAGACAGCTATGGGCATGCGGCTCTTGCGGGTTTGGATTGACAGACCACTGATTGATCTCAAGCGGATTGAAAGCCGGCAGGCTGTTGTGCAGGTTTTTCTGGATTACTTCTTTGAGCGGAGTGATTTGGTAGAAGCCTTGAAAGGTGTCTATGACATCGAACGCTTGTCCAGTCGGGTATCCTTTGGCAAGACCTTGCCCAAGGATCTCCTACAACTTTCTCAGACCCTTGGAAATGTCCCTGCTATCAAGAATATCTTGCTACAAATGGATCAGTCTGCCTTGACTAGCTTGGTGGCAGGTCTGGATCCAATCCCAGAACTACATGCCCTTATCAGCTCTGCTATTGACCCAGAAGCCCAAGGAGCTATTACAGACGGAAACATCATCCGCACGGGCTTTGATGAAACCTTGGACCAGTACCGTCTGGTCATGCGTGAGGGTGCGGGCTGGATTGCGGAGATTGAGGCCAAGGAGCGTGAAGCGTCTGGTATCAATAATCTCAAGATTGATTACAACAAAAAAGACGGTTACTACTTCCATGTGACCAATTCCAATCTGGCCAATGTACCAAGTCACTTCTTCCGCAAGGCAACCTTGAAGAATTCGGAGCGGTTTGGGACGGAGGAGTTGGCTAAAATCGAAGGGCAGATGTTGGAAGCCCGTGATAAGTCGTCTAACCTAGAGTACGAGATTTTCATGCGGATTCGCCAAGAGGTTGAAAAATACATCAGTCGCTTGCAGAAGTTGGCTCGGACCATTGCAACCATTGATGTCTTGCAGGCTTTTGCGGTTGTGGCGGAGCAGCAGCACTGGGTCTGCCCACAGTTCAATGCGGATAAGCTGTTGGATATTGAGCGTGGTCGTCACGCTGTGGTGGAGAAGGTCATGGGCAAGCAGACCTATATTCCCAACTCTATTCAGCTGGACCAGGCTACCACCATGCAGCTGATTACAGGGCCTAACATGAGTGGTAAATCGACCTATATGCGTCAGCTGGCAGTCATCGTCATTCTGGCACAGATGGGTTCCTATGTACCAGCAGACCAGGCGACCCTACCAGTCTTTGATGCTATTTTCACCCGTATTGGTGCAGCAGATGACCTAGTCAGCGGTCAATCGACCTTTATGGTAGAGATGATGGAGGCCAACAAGGCAGTCCGCTTGGCAACAGACCAGTCCCTAATTCTCTTTGATGAGCTGGGTCGGGGAACAGCCACTTACGACGGCATGGCTCTGGCCCAGTCTATCATCGAGTACATTCACGACAAGATTGGTGCCAAAACCCTCTTTGCTACCCACTACCACGAGTTGACCGAGCTCAGCCAGACCCTGTCAGGCCTTGAAAATGTCCATGTATCGACCTGGGAGGAGGACGGCCAAGTGACCTTCCTCCACAAGATTGCCCAAGGCCCAGCCGACAAGTCCTACGGAATTCATGTGGCTAAGATTGCGGGAATGCCAGAGGAGTTACTAGAGCGGGCGGATAGGATTTTGCAGACGCTTGAAAACCAAGCCCCTACTGCACCAGCAAAACCAGCTCCATCAGTGGTGGCAGAACCGTCTGGTCAAATCGACCTCTTCGCAGACACACCTTCTCACCCAGTCCTCGAAGAATTAGAAAAACTGGACATCTACAATATGACCCCTATGGAAGTTATGATGGCTGTGGCAGAACTGAAGAAGAAATTATAATATAGTCATTTAGTTTGCTTTATTACTTCGTTAACTCACTTTGCCGTACTCCAGTTATGTCTACGGCTGTTGATGCGAACTTTGTTCGCTTTATTTCCAACCTCTAACTGTTCCCCAGACAGTTAGAGGTTGGAAATAAAGCAAACTAAAAGACTATACAATGAAGGTCAGAACAGCTGTTCTGGCTTTTTTGCCGTTTAGTGCTGGAAAACGACCACATAGCCAAAAGCCCTTGAAACCTGTAAAGAAATGGTGTTTAATAGGGTCAGAAAGAGAAAGGAGAGAATATGAAAGTAAAACTAGCTATTTCACCAGAAATTTTGGAAGATTTGGTGACTATTGAAGCACAGGCTATGTCTGAGCAGGTTAGTCACTTGATGACCTATATTCAAAACTTGGATAAGCAGAGATCCAGTCTTACTGTCAAAAAAGGGGAACAGGTTTATCTTGTGGAGCATGATGAGATTGTCAGACTCTACTTGGAAGGTAAGGTTTTACAGGTGGAAACAGTAGAAACTACCTATACTTCCAACCTGCGTTTATATCAGGTTAAGGAGGACTTGCCGGCAAACTTTTTACAAATCTCCCAGTCGGAAATTATTCACATCAAGCAATTGGACCACCTCAAGCTGACCGCCAACGGTCTGGTCAAGCTGGTCATGAAGAATGGCTCGGTTACCTACTCATCCCGTCGCTATCTAAAAACTATCAAAGAAAGGTTAGGACTATGAAAAAATACATCTTATCAGCCAGTTTAGGCATTGCAATCGGAACTATTATCTCCATTATCACATCAGCCGTCTTCGGACAGGGAACCTACCTCCCTCTAAATCCCTTTTCAACCATGGGGGCTTACTACCTGAGCAACTTTAATCAAGTAACCGTCATGCTGATTTGTGTAGTCATTTGGGCAGCAATCGGTCTCTTGTTCCAGCTGGCAGACAAGATTTTTGAACAGGACTGGAGCCTTTTGCGAATGACGGCAACGCATTTTTGCATCACAGCTTTAGGCTTTACACCGCTGGGCATTTTGGCTGGCTGGTTTCCCGTGAAACTTGGGGCCCTTCTCTTTTTCTGGCTCATCTTTGTCTTGGTATACGCTCTGCTATTTTTCCTAAACTATCGGAAAATGGAACGGCAAATCAAGGACATCAACGGTCGTTTGTAGTATAATAGCACTATCATTTTGTTGGAGTGTTTTATGAAAATTATTTTGACAATTGTCTATAGCTTGGGAGTGGTGTGGAATATCCTCTTTCTTGCGATGAATGTTGGCAGAATTCCTGTCATCAACTTGCTTTGGCCTGCTGTGATTTTAGTGGCATGTGCCATCAATTTGTACTTTTTATGGACCAGAAAACAAGAGTCAGATTAGGCTCTTGTTTTCATTTTTTTTCAGAAACGAAGTCTATATTTAGTGCAAATTTTCTATTTTTATATTTTTTGACACAAGATATTGATTTTTAATTTGTGAAATGTTACACTAGTAGCAGTGAAAAAATGGAGGCCAGTCAGATGAAGAAGCGAGAAAATGATGTAGAAAAACTGAATTTAGTCGTCTTGAAACGGGACGGTCGAATGGTGTCTTTTGACGAGCAAAAGATTTTTTCTGCTCTTTCGCGGGCCAATCAGGAATTGGAACACCCTGTGTCAGAGGCTGGTCTGCGACTGGTTTTGGAGGCAAGCTTGCAAGAGATTGGCCGCCGTTTTACAGGCGATATTCAGATTTATGAAATCCAGACTATTGTGGAGCAGGAGTTGCTCAAGGCTCATTTGTATGAGCTGGCAGAGCGGTATATCCAATACCGGACCCAGCGGGATTTTCGACGTCATCAGGCGACGGATATTAACTTTGAAATCCACAAGCTATTGAGCAAGGATCAGGCCTTGGTCAACGAAAATGCCAACAAGGATGCGGATGTTTTCAATACTCAACGGGACCTGACAGCAGGTATTGTCGGAAAGTCTATCGGTCTCAAACTCTTGCCAGCTCATGTGGCCAATGCCCATCAAAAGGGGGACATCCATTATCACGACTTGGATTACAGCCCTTATACTCCCATGACTAACTGTTGTTTGATTGATTTTAAGGGGATGTTGGCTCAGGGATTTAAGATTGGGAATGCGGATGTGGAAAGTCCCAAATCGATTCAGACGGCTACGGCACAAATTTCGCAGATCATTGCCAATGTATCCTCTAGTCAGTACGGGGGCTGCTCAGCAGATCGGATTGATGAGGTGTTGGCTCCTTATGCTGAACTTAATTATCAGAAGCATTTGAAGGAAGCGAAAGACTGGGTCTTGCCAGACAAGCAGGAAGACTACGCCCGTGCCAAGACGCAAAAGGATATCTACGATGCCATGCAGTCCTTGGAGTATGAGATTAACACCCTCTTCACATCCAACGGACAAACGCCTTTTACATCACTGGGTTTTGGTCTGGGGACCTCCTGGTTTGAACGGGAAATTCAAAAGGCCATTTTGAATATTCGTATCAAGGGTCTGGGACGCGAAGGTCGGACAGCCATTTTTCCCAAGCTGATTTTCACAGTTAAACGAGGCTTGAACTTGGAGCCTGATTCGCCTAACTACGACATCAAGCAGCTGGCGGTGGAATGTGCCACCAAGCGGATGTACCCAGATATGCTGTCTTATGACAAGATTGTCGAGTTGACAGGTTCTTTCAAGGTGCCAATGGGTTGCCGTTCCTTCTTACAAGGTTGGCAGGATGAAAACGGTCAGGATGTGACATCCGGGCGGATGAACTTGGGTGTCGTGACCGTCAATCTGCCACGGATTGCCATGGAGTCTGCAGGAGATATGGATAAGTTCTGGGAAATCTTTGCAGAACGCATGGCTATTGCCAAGGATGCCTTAGTTTACCGTGTGGAGCGGGTCAAGGAGGCGACCCCTGCCAATGCACCGATTTTGTATCAGTACGGGGCTTTTGGCAAGCGACTGGCCAAGACCGATGCGGTGGATGAGGTTTTCAAACATCGCAGAGCGACCATTTCGTTGGGCTATATCGGACTTTATGAAGTAGCAGCTGTTTTCTACGGTGGTCAGTGGGAGGATAATCCAGAGGCAAAAGATTTCACGGTGGATATTATCAAGAAAATGAAAAACTTGGTTGAAGATTGGTCGGATGAATATGGTTATCATTTCTCTGTTTATTCGACCCCATCGGAAAGTCTGACAGACCGCTTCTGCCGCATGGATACGGACAAGTTTGGTCTGGTCGAAAACATCACCGACAAGCAGTATTACACCAATTCCTTCCACTATGATGTGCGGAAAAATCCGACTCCCTTTGAAAAATTGGATTTTGAAAAGGTCTATGTGGAGGCGGGTGCCAGCGGTGGCTTTATCCACTACTGTGAATACCCTGTACTGCAACAAAATCCAAAGGCCTTGGAGGCTGTTTGGGACTATGCCTATGACCGTGTAGGCTATCTGGGGACCAATACCCCGATTGACCATTGCTATTCCTGTGATTTTGAAGGGGATTTTGAGCCAATGGAGCGTGGCTTCAAGTGTCCAAACTGTGGCAATAGCGACCCCAAAACAGTTGATGTTGTCAAGCGGACCTGTGGTTACCTAGGAAATCCGCAGGCCAGACCTATGGTCAACGGACGCCACAAGGAAATTATTTCTCGTGTCAAACACATGAATGGGTCTAGTTTATAAAGAATGGACATGAGGGCTTCCGTGGTTTTGAGGAACTACGGAAGTTTGTTATAATAGAGGGAAAATATAATAGCTCTGCTATGTTCAACAAAGGAGAAAATCAATGGGAAAATACCAACTAGACGATAAGGGCAAGGCCTTGGTGACACGCTATCACGAGAAGAATTCCAGTGTGAAGCAGGACAAGAAGGCGCGTGTGCAGGAATTGCTCAAGCAAGCCAAGAATAAGAAGAAATAGTATGGACTTTACAGATATCAGCATTCTCCATACCAATGATATGCATTCCTACATGGAGAATTTTCCAAAGAAAGCCCAGCTGATTGCGGATATTCGAGCTGACAATGAGAAAAAGGGGATTCCAACCTTTGTTTTTGACAGCGGCGATCTCTTTTCGGGCAATATCTTTTTCAATATGTACCGAGGGGTCAAGGAAATCGAGTTGATGAACCGAATCGGTTGCCAGGCCATGACCTTGGGCAATCATGAGTTTGATCACGGAGATGAACTGCTCAGTCGCTTGGATGACTTTGCCCAGTTTCCAATCGTGTCCTCCAATCTCCGCTACCGTGACGAGGAGGCAGCAGATGAATTGGTGCCGCTGGAGGATGTCCTAGAATTTGATATGAATGGGCAGTCCTTGTATGTCCTCGGTTTGACTACCTTGGAAACCCAGGAGGTTGCTTCACCGTCGGAGAATGTGATTTTTGAAGACCATAAACAAGCTCTACGAAGAATGGTGAATCAGGTTCTTGCCAAGGATCCACAGGCTCATGTGGTTTTGCTCAGTCATCTGGGCTATGATGAAGATGTGAATCTGGCCAAGGAATTTCCAGAAGTAAATGTCATCTTGGGCGGACACACCCACACGATTTTGAGAGAACCTAGTCAGGTGGACGGTGTCAGTATTTGTCAAGCAGGTCAGTACGGTCGCTTTGTCGGTCATCTATCTCTGCGGTGTTTTGCAGATGGACGGCATGAGGTCCTGAACTATGACTTGATTGAGGTGGAGCAGCTGACCGATGAGGATAGGGCGGTCAAAGCCATTATCGACCAGATGAAGTCGGAACGGGACGCAGCTTTTTCCCAACCGATAGCGACTCTGCCGCAGGCACTAGACGGAGAGCGGGACAGCATTCGTCAAGGGGTGTCCAGTCTAGCTCCTGTCATCTGTCAGGCTCTTTTTGAGCGGGCTGTCCAGTTGGGCTTGCAGGCGGATGGAGCGGTCATCAACGGCTTCGGCATTCGGGCTTCCTTGTCGGCGGGACCGATTTACTATTCGGACTTGGTCAAGGTTCTACCCTTTTCTAAGCGCGTGCTCTTGGTTGCTATCAAGGGTAGGGATTTAGTAGCTAGCCTCAAGACAGGCCTCCACCCTCAGATGTGGGGCATTGTCCAAAGTGGTGAGGATCTTTTGGCCAATGGCAGAGCTGTTGAGCCAGATAAGATCTATCAGATTGTGACTAATTCTTTTGTTTGGAGCGGTAAGGACAACTATGATGATTTCCACAAGGCAGAAATTGTGCAGGACTTGGGACTGGATATAGACATCATCAGTGAATTTTTCAAGAGACAATATGGAGACTAGTATGGAATTACGACGACCGACACCAGCAGATAGGGAAATGATTCTGGATATGCTAGCAGAGTTTGAAGCGGCAGGCTCAGCTATGGACGGAGGCTTTATCTCTAAAGATGTCGACTTTGAAGAATGGATTTTGAGAAACAAAGATTATGAGGCAGGTCTCAATCTACCAGACGGCTTTGTTCCTTCCATTCAATATGTGTCATTTGACCAGACTGGTCGAGCCCTTGGTTTTCTCAGTCTACGCCTACGGCTCAACGATTTCCTGCTCAATAAAGGCGGTCACATCGGATATTCCATTCGCCCGACCGAGCGAGGAAAGGGTTATGCCAAGGAACAACTTCGACTTGGTTTGCAGGAGGCGGCTAGTAAAAATATTTCCAAAGTCCTCGTGACCTGCTCGACAGACAATCAAGCCAGTCGTCGCACGATTGTGGCTTGTGGCGGTAGTCTAGAAGACACCCGCGAAGGAGTAGAACGTTACTGGATTGACTAAGTGAAGGAGGCAGCTATGACGGAAGAGACTTGGAACAATCCCAAGCCGGGCGAGTGGAAGAGTGAGGAACTCAGTCAGGGACGGATAATGGACTACAAGGCCTTTAATTTTGTGGACGGCGAAGGCGTTCGCTGTTCCCTCTATGTCAGCGGCTGCCCCTTTCACTGCCCCGGTTGCTACAATGTTGCCACCTGGTCCTTCAAGGCCGGCATTCCCTACACCAAGGAGCTGGAAGACCGCATTTTAGCAGACCTGGCCCAGCCCTATGTGCAGGGTCTGACCCTCTTGGGCGGAGAGCCCTTTCTCAATACAGGGACCGTCCTCCCTCTCGTCAAGCGAGTTCGGACGGAATTGCCAGACAAGGATATTTGGTCCTGGACAGGCTACACATGGGAAGAATTGATGCTGGAAACGCCAGACAAATTAGAACTGCTCAGCCAGTTGGACATTCTCGTAGATGGTCGCTATGACAAAAGCAAACGCAACCTCATGTTGCAATTTAGGGGCTCTTCCAACCAACGCATTATTGATGTCCAGCAGTCCCTCAAACAAGGACAGGTGGTTATCTGGGAAAGGTTACAGAAATGACAAAACTGAATTTTCTATTTTCGTCAACAGAAGATTTGACCGCTAAGCAGGTTCAAGCAATCAAACATTTGTTTGATAGAGAATATAGAGATGACTACGGAGAGTGGAATTTGAAGCAGCCCTATGGCTACGCGCCGCAAGACTATCATTTGTTAGCCTATCTAGGCGAGGACTTGGTGGGTCATATGGGCAGTCAGGTTCGTACTATTTCTGTAGGAGCTGAAGAGTGTCTTATTGCGGGAATTGGAGGAGTTTTAATAGCGCCAGAATTTCGTGGGAAAGGATTGGGGAGAGATATAATGACCCGCTTGTTAGAGGAAAATACGCAAACTTTAGCAGTTGATTTTTCTTATTTGGGCTGCCGAGAAGAAGTGGTTCCTTACTATGAGGTTTGTGGGTTTTCTCGAATCACTCGTGTGGAGACTCATGTTGACCGGCTGACAGGCAAGGAGCAACAGCAGATTTCGGCTACCATTATGATTGCATCGGCTAAGAAAGACAAAAAAGATTTTCCAGAAGGAGATATTGACCTCAAGGGACGAGCTTGGTAAAGGTGAGTGGGAGGGAGCGGGAAAGAACTCGACTGGTCAAAAAAGAGTTCGTCTTCCCGCCCCCCGCACAGTTGATTAGGTCAGATTTGGAGTGTAAAACACGAACAAATCTGCCAATCAACCACTGCGCTGAGATGTTGACACGAACCCTGAGAAGCGAGGTTGGGCTTTTTGCCCAGTCTCTTTTTTGAACAAATGTAGAACAAATCAACTTTAAAACAAGAAAAAGCCTTGATAAATCAAGACTTTCCTCATATCAACCAATCCTCCCTGTAGTCTTTTGGGGTTGATTGGATTAGATTATTAAATGTTAAATAACTAATGAAATCAAGGGTTTATCAATTTATTTTTTTATTAGATTTTTATTGAAAAAATATTTTTTTTGACCAAATTTTGACCAAATTTAGAATATACCAAAGAGAATTAGTTTGACTAGTTCTTTTTGTTATGTTTTAAAAAGAGCAGATATTGAAAAACCAATAAAAATAGTCGTCTTTCTTGAATAACAAACCAAAATGTGATACAATATATATACAATATGTAACAAAGAGGTATATATTATGTCAACTGTTGTAGTAAGAGTAGATGATAAACTAAAAGAGGATGCTGTTGACTTGTTTCAATCTTTAGGGTTGGATATGAGTACGGCTGTGAAGATGTTCCTTATCCAATCTGTTAAGACACAAAGTATTCCATTTGAAATTAAGAATAATTCAGTTGTATCTGATGAAGAATTTCAAAAATTGGTAGAATTAAAATCAAAGGGTATCTTAGTTAGTGCAGATAATCCTGGAAGTATTGAAAAATTCTTTGGAAATGAAGATTTTTCTGAATATGAGGAATATTTTAAATGAGTCAGATGGAAGTTTACTCTGTACTGGTTTCACGATATAATTATGCAGATGGTACAGGTTCAAAAATTCGTCCAGGGGTTGTTATCAAGTTTAATAATGAAATAATTCGAACTTATAGACTGACTAGTCAATACGAAAATAAGTCAGAATATATTAAGAGTCGGTATTTAGAAATCATAGATTGGGCTAAAGCAAAATTGAAAAAACCATCTTGGATAGATACAATACAGTATTATGATATTGAAAATAAAGGATTCAATATCAAAATTATTGGCAAGTTGAGTGATAGGGATGTTGCTCGATTGAAAGAGTTTATTAGGGATAGGGAGCTTTAAGATGAAAAAGATTATTGGTTTGGTTTCATTATTGATAGTGTCAGTTATGTTAGCAGCATGTGGTTCAACAACTGTTACAACAACTTTGGATGGTGATTATGTAGAGTATGTTGAGAAATCGAATAAAGGCAATTTACTTATTGGAGAGCAAGAATATGGTTTAGAGATTTCCGATAACAAAGGAAAAGATCTATACGAAGATGCTGATTTTACCATTGATACTGAGAAGAAAGTTATCACTTATCTCAATAAAGAAGGGTTTAGTCAGTTTAATAAAGAATTTACCTATACATTCGAAAATGATGTATTGGCATATGATGATAAGACTTATGTAAAAGTAGGTTCTGATAAATATAAGGAAATTCAAGCAGAAGTAGAAAAAAATCAAGGAGAAAAATAAACTCCTTGATTTTTTAGTTTGAAAAGATTATTCTGATATATCTGTATGGATCGTTTTATTGTCACTTTTTCCTACAATTTTTAAATCGACTAATTTTGCGATAAAATGATCTTTGAAAAAACCAATAAGAATAAGTGAAAAAAGTACAATTACTTCAGCAAATATAAATTGAGCCAAACCCAATAGAAGATAGTTAATAATTTTAAACTTATATTCTAAAAATGGTGTAGGTAATAATTTTTTTGAAAGATAAATTGAAAAGATAATAATATTACCGATAAGTTGAAAACTATTCTCTAATTTCATCCATTCTTCATAATTTATGATCTCATAGTGATTTTCTAATAATGAGTTAATACCTCTTGTGGAAAAAAGAGTTGAAAAAATTGCAAATAAAAGTAAATATACTTCCCAGTCATCAGTTGTGAAAAATGAAAGAAGAAGCACGATTACAGATACAGCTATTACAGAGTATATTAAAAATATTACATCAATGAAAAATCTTTTAATTTTATCCCATAGAATACCAAAAATTCTTTTCATAAATTCTCCTTAATATGCTAATCTAAACCAGGTATCATTGCTAAGTTCCTGTGCTTGCTCTTGTGATATTTGTTTCTTGTTCCAGGCGTAGTAAAATTCCACTCCTCTACCAAATTGCCAACCAACTGAGTATTGGGTTGGAAGTTGATTTCTAAAATCATTGTTTTCTAGTGCAGGGACTTGTAGACTAGTAACAATGTCATTATGCTCTAATAGGTATTCTATGTGCTCAATAGGGTTAATTTCAACCATTTTAAAGTCCTGGATAAAACGGTTAGATAATTGCTCTAAACAGTCTTTAAGGTCGTTATTTTTACGTGTGAGGTAGTCTAGGATGATCGATTCTATTTCATTGATAGAAAGGTTGCTTTTGTCAGCTAGTATTTGTTTTAGTCTGATTTTTAAGGCTTCGTATGAAATTCCGAGGTCTTTTATGATGTCTTGAAAAGTTCTTTTTTCAATGACAATCTTACCGTATAGGACAATGTCAGGAGCTAGTAGTTGCCCTGCAAAGATGTTGGCTTCAATTTCCTGTGGGATATTTTCCTCTGAATAGGTAAAAATACTTCCCTGGTGCTCTAATAAGAAATGCCCAAGTTCATGACACTTGGTAAAGTTTTGTCTATGCAGGTGATGCGTACTCTGGTATGAAATAGAAGAATGTCCATGTTTGTCTTTGATAGAAAGCCCAGCTATATCATTATGCAGGTTGTGAGGTAGTACTGCAATTTCTAGCTTATCAGTCATATAATCAAAAAATGAATGATACGAGTAATTACTTGCTTTAATATCATTCATTTTCATGTATTTGTAGATGTGACTTTGAGCAATCTGTGTGATCTTATGATAGCTTGTCACTTGATTTTGCCTTTTGTCTTTCTTGGATAACTTTTTGTCGCTCGATCAGGAAGTTTTTGAGGTCAATCTCAAGCTGTGCCTGTTCGTTATCTGACAATCCCTTGGAAGTGTTGCGGTAGAGAATTTCAAAATCGGATAAGTTGATGTCTTCTTCAGGATTGCGAATATCAGAATTTCCTAATAGATAATCAGTAGAAACATTAAAGAAAGATGCAAAGCGTTGTAAAGTTTCGTCAGAAGGCCCTCTTTTGCCTTGTTCCCATTGAGAATATGTTGGTTGTTTAATATTAAAGTGATCAGCAATTGATTTTTGTGTTAAACCTGCTTCTTTTCGTAGTTGTTTAAGGCGTTCAGCAAACATAAATAATGCCTTTCAAAAATTTTTTTAAAAAATATAGAAAATGTGTTGACAATATAGTCAAATGACTGTATAATACAAATATAGTCGAACGACTATAAAATAAAAACAATTATAACATATATGAAATATGTATCGAATAACATAAAGGAAAAAGTTGAAAGATTGTAGTAAAAAGTGTGGTGACTTTCTACTAATCAGAACTTAGTTTCGATTCTGAAGATCCATCTTTTCCTTAAGATTTGATGAACTTCTATAAGAGATTATGGATTTTCTAGTAATTCTGAGGATATCATTAGTGAGATTGATGAAATCAGAATTAATTGCATTAGGCTTATGATAAACAATGCGATTATAGAATATCTGGTAATACTTTTTCTCTAATTCTTGGACTTTGTTTTTGACAAGTTCAGAAGAATTGAATATCGATTCATTTTCATTAGTTATACTACTGATGGCAACTGCAATTCCGTCAGATTTTGAGAAAAGGCTTCGAAACACATTTTCAAAATCTGACAAGTTCCCATCAATAGTAGATTGTCTAATTAATGGTCGGTATTTACTGGTAAAGTTATCTTCTAAGTAAAATAAAAGTTCGAAAGAAAAATCATCTAAGTTCATATACAACCTCTTCATTAATAGTTAAAATCATGCAATCAACACCATTCACTTGGTTGTATGATTCTAGCTATTAAGCTAGTACAGCCTAGTGATGGGCTACTGATAATTTCATACTAGAAGAATGTTGCTTGAATTCGATTAAAGTTCCTATATTTTAATCTTTTAATCAACACAAACTATCATTACATAATAAGAATGCTTATGATAGATGTGTGGTTAAGTAAAAATTTGATTTTTATGACTTTAATTATTCTTCCAACTACCTTTGGGTATGCAAATTCAGTTCATTGAAAAGTAAATAAAAAGTGCGTCAGACAACCTGTACAAGACTGGCTGAACTAACACACGTATAAAAAATGTGGTAATTTTATTATACATTAGTGTCGGGGTCTTGTCAATCTTTTCTGTAAACTGACAAACTAAGGTTTATGCTCCTTTACCTGTGTAGAGCGAAAAAGGAGAACTGCTACCGAAGTTAGTAGGTGGAGGCGTGGTCGAATTTTCTATCTTTATTCGGAAAAGGAGACAAAGCGGGCGGTGTGTGAGTCACGGTTGTGACTTGCTAATGGATAAGGTGTTGAGGACGAGGTGCTGATACCACTAGAAATCTGTGACTTATCCGAGGTAAAGAAGGAAAGTTGTTGTGAAACAACCTGAAACTTTACCAAGTTAAGAATAAGGCTTAGTGTGCGAAGATACGAGCACGCAACATTTCTTATACAGACGATTTGTAAACGCAAGTCGTCTTTTTTATTTAAACAACAGGAAAAAGTCATTGCTTGCTGATATAGGTTTCGTCCTTGCAGGTGATGGCTTTTATTTGTTTAAATAGGGTAGCAATTCATTTTTCCAGTTTGTGACATAAAACCTTCCCCTTTAACACCAGATCATTGCTACCCTATTTAAATAAATAAACGATTGAGATTATTTATTAAATTTAAAAAATGAAAGGAACATTATGCTTGGACGAATTTTAACTAGAACAGACAATATACCTGGCTATTATTTAGGCAAGGCAGAACATACGGTTACAGGCGAACTATTCGGTATAGCACAGAATTCAAATGGAAGTCCAATTATTATCTATAAGAACAAACGTGTCATCTTTGAAATGTGTGATCTAATCGAACGAGCGAAAGGAATCATAGAAAATGAGGTAGTTAATGAGAACAATGCAGAAGTTTTAGAGCAGGAAGTTAGAAAGAAGGGATTATCATTTGTGAGTTGAGAGTACTAAGAAAGGGAGTATTAGATACACGTGGCTATGTAAATTCGTATATTTATGGACTTGAAGTGATTAGAAGTGAAGGAATTTCACACCCTGTTTATCCTTATGCAAGCAGTAGAGAAGTATTAGAAGAGTTTGTTAACTTGTATTATGAAGAGTTAGCGAGCTTTTTTGACTTACACCAGATGTGGTTTACTAATTACCTATTAGGTTTTGATACCAGGAAGAAGGAAGAGTTTAAGGATAGATGGTTTGATAGAGGGTTACTGATTATGTAGCAACTTTATTTTGGAAGGAGATATATGTTAGGAGAAAGATTAAGAACTTTACGGATTGATAATAATAAAACCAGGGAAGAGGTTGCAACTTATCTTGGAGTGACTGTAGATGCCTATGGTCGTTATGAATCAGAAACAAGACAAGCTAGCATTGAAAGTTATGTTAAGTTAGCGATTTATTACCAGGTATCACTAGATTATTTACTATGCAGAGATGATGTGCAAACTTCGGTTTTTAATCGTTCCCAGGTCTATTCCTTTAGGGATTTGGTTGACTTAGGATTGAATGGCCAGTTAGCACATGGTTTAATTAAGCAAGTCATTGATAAGCAGCCGTTTGAAAAACGTATTTTTGTAGAAGGTTCTACTGTAAAATATGTTTTCAAAGAGGATGTATTAAATCTATTAGAAAAACTAATTGAGGAGCTTTAGACCAATGGTTTGGAAAGTATTTTGTGTTTTTATTTTATTATTTACAGCTTTTATGTGTTGGGCTGTTTGTCATGTTGGTTCAAAATATCCGAAAGGTAGGAAGTGATGTATTCAAAATTAACTGTAAGAGATGTTGAGTATTGTCGTAGAGAGTATAAACGTATTTATGACAGTTTTTTGTTTAGTATGAAATTATTTGGGAGCCATCCTGTTTATAGAGAAAAGTTATATTTAAACGTTTTGAATAAGCTTGAACAAGTGTCTAAAAAGCACTTGAAATCAGGTCTTGTTTCAGGGCGTTTTTATATTTTCTATAAGCAGGAAATTGATAATATTCATAATATGATGGCAATAGTATAGAAAGGAAAGCTATGTTAAAGAGGAGTCGTTCTCCATCAGGGCAGTTTAACTGCTCTTTTTTGTTGGAAAATTTTAGGAAATTTAGTGAAAGGATAATATATGAAAAAGTATAATTTTGGTTATCGTAAAGTTGGTAAAGTTTTGGTAGCATGTGCGGTTGCTGTTGCAACATTTGGTGTCATGTTAGCTACTTCTACTGTTCATGCAGAGGAGATGGGAACATCAAATTCTATTGCAGTAGAGGTTCCAGCTACTGTTATAGAAAATCAATCGTCTAAATTAGAAGTTTTAGATAATGTTGAAACATTCAATTCTAATTCCGAAGATACATCATTACTTTTAGAAACAACGGTTGATCGAGCAGTAGTTGAAGAAGAAATTGCAACAGATACATCATTACTTTCAGAAACAGAAGAAGAAATTGCAACGGTTTCAACTGAAATTAGTTCATTTCAAGCAGAAATTGAGAATTTGAAATTGCAACAATCAGTTTTGGAAAATGAGAAGCAGACTATTGAAGAAGAAATGCCCTCATTTTCAATGATTAGTCATCGTGGATATAATGAGGTTGCTCCTGAAAACAATATGGTTGCTTTTGAGCGAGCTGTTGAAGATGGTTTTAAAGAGTTGGAAACAGATTTATATTTTACAAAAGACAATGTGCCAGTTTTGAATCATGATGATTTTATAAATATTGTTGCTCGTAATAATGATGGTTCAGAATTAGAAAAAATTGTAAGTATTTCTAATTCCACCTTTGAGGAATTACAACAGTATGATTTTGGTATTTCTAAAGGTCAAGATTTTAAGGGAACAAAAATTTCCACTTTTGAACAGCTATTACAATACGCTTCAGAAGAAGAACGGATTGATAAGTTACATGTTGAGTTAAAAATGCCATTTACTTATGAACAAAAGGAAAAGTTAGTAAGTATGGTCAATCACTATGGATTATCAGATAAAGTTGGCTGGCAGTCTTTCCACTGGGAAGAATTTAAGGATATGGACTATCTTGCACCAACTATGCAATTTGAATTGCTATCGATGGAATATAGTGATGCTATGTTGACAGCAGCTAAGTCCTTTGATAATGGTCAAAGAAATGTTGTACTATCACTTGCTGTTCGTAGAGAGTCTTTAAGAAAAGCACTTACGACAGGTTATGATGTCTATACATGGACGGTTAATCATGATTGGCATATGAATGCTATTAAAGAGTTTGCTTTTGATCTTAAAGGTATTATGACAAATTCTAGTTTTGCTTTAGAAGATGTTTTGAAAGGGGAATTTAAAGATACTCAATTAACGTTTAGGGAGTTTATGGACAAGATTTTCATACCTGAATACTACTCTTCTGTCCGTGAAGATATTATAAAAAGACGAGAGCCGATTTTTAGGGAGTTGATAGAACGCTTTGGACGGAAAAAGCCAAGAAATATTACTGTGACCGATGTTAGTTTATATCGGACAGATGTTGTCAATCGTCATTCTCCAAGCTATGCTAAACAGAAGATGATGATTTTGAAATTAGTCTTGAAAAGTGCAAAAAACCATGGCTTGATATTCTATGAAATCCCAACAGAAAAAGTACCACCTATTTCTCTGGAAAAAAAGAAAATTGATTTTTGGACAAAGGAAGAATTTGAGCAATTTATTTTTAGCTTAAATACAGATAGCTACTTTGAGCATTTTGTTTTCACTATGTTTTGGCTTTATTACTTTACAGGTATGCGTGTCAATGAAGCGACAGCTTTATACTGGGAAGATGTAGATTTTGAAAAAAAGACTTTATCTATCAGTCATAACCTGCAGTATATAAATCGTGAAAATTGGGTTAGAAGTGATAAGCTGAAAACTGAAAGCTCACGTCGAATAATTGGGTTAGATGATAACACTATTCAAGTTCTGAAATCTTGGAAAGAGCGACAAGCGACACACTCAAAAATTGATTTTATTCTATCTCCAGAGGGCTATCCATATCCGAAACGTAGTATCCTGGATCAGCTGAAAAAATACGCAACTCGAGCAGGTGTACGAGTTATTCAGCCGAAAGGGTTACGACATTCTCATGCTAGTCTGCTGATAAACGAATATAACTTGAACGCACTCTATATTCAAAAAAGGTTAGGGCATTCAGATGTGAAAACAACTTTGAGTGTTTATAGTCACTTGTACCCCAACGCTGATTTAGAAGTTACTAGCAAATTGAGCACCTTATTTAGCGAAAGGCTACCAAAATAGCTACCAAAATTGGTGCAAAAATCATGGAAACGTTGATTTAACAGGCTTTATTTATCAAATTTCTCTAAAATTCTAATAGGGGGGTAAAGAAAGACGAAAACCGTCAGAAAAACCTCCGAAATGCCAGGCAGGTAGCGGAGTTAGAAGATTTTGAAAGTGTACACTTTTTGCTAAAAAAGCGTACACCTAAAATAATAAGGCAGATACATGGTAAAGGATAGAGTAGTAAATGGTCGATACTTGAAAAAATTTAGAAAAGAGCGTATTGGTGTCAGTCAAAATGACTTTTCGTCAATGGTAGGCTTATCAGTCAACACCATAAAATCATACGAATCGAATAGAAGGATGTTAACGACTGAGAAATTCTTAGAGATGAAAGAGCAATTAGGTTATTTGAATAATGAGTCGAATCGCTTAGAGGTATTGATTGACTATGTGAGAATTACGTTTATGGATGTGAGGGACTTAGAGTACTTTGTTGAACGTTATTTGTATTGCCCTTTGTCAGAATTTGATTCGAACGAAACAAGGTTG
The DNA here is from genome assembly GCF_036680365.1 of Streptococcus sp. SS-4456. Lineage (NCBI taxonomy): Bacteria > Bacillati > Bacillota > Bacilli > Lactobacillales > Streptococcaceae > Streptococcus > Streptococcus sp. SS-4456. Next base: position 25,143 of record NZ_JAVIHI010000015.1, read on the forward strand.
ATGATGTATACTCATCTTTGGAAGCGAGGAGACATTTGGATATTTGATTACGCAGATAAGTCTAGGACTGATAATTACCAGATGACTTTGCAACTATCAGGAAAAGGTTGCAGGCAGATGGAGTTGATTATGGAACGTGAGGGGATAACCTGGTGTGAGTTTTTTCAAAGAATGCTGTTTGAACGTAAGGATATGCGAGTGCGACGTTTAGATATTGCGATGGACGAACTTTATCAGGGCATTGATAAAGAGCATGAACAAGTCAATCTGTCAGATTTAATTCGTAAGTTGTATAGTAAGGAACTTTATTACGAAAAAATGAAAACCTGGAATGCAGTTGACGGTGGCAAGTTAGATGGTAGTGCTAATCAAGGGCTTTCGCTATATTTCGGTAGCAGGCAGTCCAATATGTATTTTAACTTTTACGAAAAAAGATATGAGCTGGCTAGGAGAGAAGATATGACTGTTTCAGAGTCTTTGGGAGTGTTTGGTGTATGGAACCGTTATGAAATACGTTTGGCACGTGAGAAAGCTGAAGCTGTTGTAGAAGAATTTACTGGGGGTGTTGATTTGGCGGAGATTGCACGTGGCTTAATAAATAGTCGCTTAGAGGTGTTTGATGGTACCAATGAATACGGTGGTTATGTGCCAGATGAAAAGTGGCAGAAGTTGTTTGGTGGTGTTGAGCCTTTAACTTTATCAGTCAGACCAGAACCATACGATATTGAATCAACGGTCAAGTGGTTGATTTACCAGGTATCGAATAGTTTATTGTTGGTTGATGAAGCGGATAAGATTTTGAATACTCAATATTTGCAGATGATATTAAGTGCAGGAGAGTTGACAGACAAGGCTAAGGCAACCTTGGAAGCACTAGCGTATTCCAATAGAGATTATCAACAAGTGAATTTTTAAATTATGAATACTATTGAACAATATCTTGTGAGGAATTTAGATAACATTGACTTGATTATTGAGCAAGTCATTTTTTTATTGCCGGATTCTTACTTTTACAAGCCAGAAATCAATCAAGGCGAGCTAATGGAGTTGAGATATGATCTTGATTCGTATAGAGCCAAGTTGAATTTTTGGGCTTTTAAGAATGATAGAGGTACTCAACATAGATATGCTGAAGCTTTGTCAAAATATAATGAGCAATTATCAATTCTAGCAAGTGAAAAACGTAAAGCGTTGAATGACGAGTTGTTGCAGGAAACATTGGAAGTTAAATGTGCTTGTATGATGAATTTGATTCGGCAGTATCGTTTGTTAAAAAGATTGAGAACTTATTTTTGAGGAGAAAGTGTATGCAGTTGATTCGTAGTCCAACAGGCTAAATGATAGATGATGATTGAACAATAAAATAACAAATAACAAGAAAGAAAAAGGTAAAGAATAATGGCAAATAATCGTACAGACGCAGATAAGAAGTTGTTGGCAGTATCTCAGGAATTGTCCCAGGCATTGACTAGTCATAAATATGATGATGCGTGGACAAAGGCTGGTGAATTGAATGGCTTACTAAAAAATCGTGATGAGTATACATTGCCAGGTTACATGCTAGATATGATTGCTAAGCATTTGAAAGACTTTTATTGGCAAAATAATCAGGTTACTAAGGCTCATAAGGCTATGTCAGCCATCGGTCATAAATTGGAAGAGTTTAAGTAAGACATTGAAAGAGGTAGGTTTAAACCTATCTCTTTTGCTTTTGATAAGGAGAAATTGATATGGAATTGACTTGTACGTTTCGTGATGTGAAACGTTCGACGACTGTGGCAGTTGAATGTCCGATTAGCTATGAGGAACTAAAATCTCGTATGGGCTTAAATGACAGTCAAGAGCTGGAATATATTGTGATTGATTCGACTGATAATTTGGTACAAGAAAATGATTCGTTAGATCTGATTAATGATTTTGCTGAAATGATTCTTGATGTTGACGATGATCTTGTGAATGCAGTCCATGAGATGTTAGGATATCATGCAAAAGAATTTGTTCGTGAAGTCGAAGATTTCTTTGACAAATGCATACTTTTGCGGGAAGTGAACTCTCAACGTGATTTAGGTCATCATTATGTTGATGATATTGGTATATCTAATCTATCTAAAGATACTTTGGAGTCGTATTTTGACTATGAAGCTTATGGACGAGACCTTGATATTAATAATCAAGGTGGATTTAGTTCGTATGGTTATTTAGAAGTTCAATAGAGAGGTGTAGTTAAATGGCTGTGAAATTATATCAAAGAGACTATGCTCGTTCAGATGAAAAATGCTTCTATTCAATGGATAGGAACCATGAAACGTTGCGTGAGTTAACCTATGCTGAAATGTGTTCTGAAATGCATAAGGATTTGGAAGAAATGGTTGATGCAGGATTTCTGGAAAAAGGGACTGCATTTGACCTGGTAGGGGATATTCCTGCTTACAATGAAGTTGTTGAAGAATACATTCGCTCATTTTAGGGGATTGGTATGTTAGCTAAGATTCGCTTTCATGATAAAGGAATTGGGCATACTCTTCCGAAATTGATTGATTTAGGACATTTTAGTGAAGAAGATATTCGCCAACGTATGGTCGAGTACGGACATGATTATCATTCTACATTGATAATTGTTCGTATAGATGATTGGGATATTGATTGTAATTTGAATTTGAAACAAGCATATAGTTTGTTACAACTGGTCAATGATGTATATCAGGGTGATGAATACCTAGTAAGCTACTTGTTGAAGAAGCGAGTGGCTTTTTCTGATATTATGACCAATCGGTATACTTTTCTATCAAAAGACGAGGTGGAAACAATGTCGAAAATTTCTAAGTATTATGAAAGCGACGTATTAGTAAAAATCTTCTTTCAGACAAAATCTTGGGTCAATTTTATGTATGCCTTTATTGATCGTGGAGATTTATTAAATACTAGTAGAGGTTTTTATTTCAAAGTAAATTAAAGTAGAGGAGAAGAGAATTTGAAAATGATACCTAAGATTAAACCGAAGGAGAAGAAAGAAATTCTTCCAAAACGGTTTAATCAAAAAGTGTATAATCGTATTTTCTTGGGTGGGTTAGTAGGGTTTGTTACATTATCTAGTTTGGCTATATTGTCAAATGTGATAAAAAATGTTTCACCAACACAACCTGTTCAAGTTGTGGAAAGTAAAAACGAACCAGAAGATTACAGGTTACAAAATTACATGAATAATTTTGTTTATTACTATTTTACCTTATCATCTGATCCAGAGGAACAATCTGCCCAGGCTGAGAAGTTAGCAGCATACTATGTTGAAGGCCTAGTATCGCAGAACCAAGGTCAGGTAAAACAACCGTCAAGTGTAAAATCATATCGGTTATTAAATGTGACGGATACAACCGTAACTTATCTTGTATCGTATGCAGTTACACAAAAGGTTGGTGATACAGAGCAAAATAAAGATTTAGTAACAGAATTTGTGATTCCATATAAGAAACATGATGATAAGTATTATGTATCTGATTTTCCTTATTTCTTGCCAGTTGAAAATTCTCAGCTAACAGAGTATAAGGACTCAGAAAAGTTTAGGTTTGAATCAGATAACATGGCTGATAATGACTCGTATCAATCACTGAATGAATTTATTGATTTATTCTTTGCCAACTATGTATCAAGTCAAGAAAATCTAGACTTGATTGCAAAGGGTGTGAAAATCTTACCGAATACAGTGTTCAAAACAAAAGATTGGTCATATGTTACGGAAAATGATGGTAAGTATGTCGTTCAAACACAAGTGACATTTGAAACAGCAGGTGTGACACGTAGCGAGCATTTCACCCTAACGATTAGTAAGAGTGATGATAGTTTCCTGGTTGAAAAAATGGAACATGGTTTAGTAAAACAAGAAGAGAAAAAAGAGGAGTAAATAATTAATGGATACATATAACAGTATTATGACAAACATTGGGAACCCAATTTTGGCGATTGCAGTAGTTTTAGGTGCGGGTAAGTTTTTCTTTAAGGACAGAAAGCCTATGTATGGTGTAGGTATCATTTTGGCAGGTGCCGGAGTCTACTATGTGATGCATAATATCTTTACTGTCTTGAAGGCAATTGAGCCTGTGATTAAAACATTGATTGATTTCTTTACTTGGTAAAAGGGGGCTGTCGTGGAAGAAGATAAAAAGTTATATAGCTATAAAGAAGCCCTGGAACAACCAAACTGGATAAGAAGCATATTTAGATTTGTCAATTTTTCTACGGCAGTCAAATTTTCAAGATTTGTATATTGTGTACTTGTCAGTCTGCTTTTATTTAGTTTGTTTAAGCTCCTTCCATTCTTGCCAATTAATTACAATATTATCTTTTCGGTATTTATTGGCTGGACGATTGCAGGTGTATTGGAAGATTTGAAGGTAGATGGTCGTCCTTTTATTTTTTATTTTAAAGATTACCTTATCTATTACTTTACATATGGATATCGTGCAGATACGATTTTCATTAATAAAGGTAAAGTTTACAGACGACTAGATAAGATTGAGGAGGTAATATGAGAGTAACAAAATTATTTGAAAGCAACATATGGGCATTTCACGAAAATCTAATATTGTTAAAGAATGGTTCTGTCTTTGCGATTTATCAGGTTCCATCCATGGTAGCTAATACTATGTCTATGGAAGGCAAGGAAAAGACAAAGAAAACTGTTGAAGCAGTCTTGAACGACCTGGAGTCGTATGGTGATTTTGAAATCAATGATATTCCGATGCCGAAAGATTTAGTTGGTGTGATGGAAGCTCTGTTTGATCGTTTGGATTCTAATGAAATCTATCAAGAGATGGCGAATACCCTATTTAACAAGGTGCTGGAATCTATTTATTCAACGACTGGTCAACCATTTGAATATCGTCATTATTTGATTGTGCCTTTGAAGTCCTTGCATGTATCGGTTGACTTGAAAGAAGTAGTGAGACAGGCTTATCGTTATACTAAAGAAACGGTTCTACAAGGATTCGGTATTGTGGAAGATATGCCTGCAAACTGGTATGTCAATTACCAGGAACAACGTTTGGTGTTAGAAAAGCGTTTAGGGTTGATAAATGCAAGACGTTTGAGTGAAAGTGAAAATATGTTGATGAACCGTATTCAGTATTTACGTGGTGTCTTTTACAACCGAGATTATGAGATTATGAATGTTCAATCATCTGTAGAAAACGTAGATGATGTTTCTATTACTCTGGAAAATGTCTCGGTTTTAAATTTAAGCAATCAAGAATCTAGTTCATACGTTGGCTTTTATCCGATAGAAACACTTCCAAAGAATGTATCATATTTGCACTTGATGGAAGAAATTCACAAATTGAATTTTGGAGTCGAATCAAAAGTAAAGGTAAAATTCGCACGTACAAAGGGCTATTTTTCTATTTTAGGACATGCCAAACGAAGCCAGGATAAAATTAAGAATGCAGTTGAAGAAGCTGATCAACAAGGTGATACAGCCAACAAGAAACAGATGGTAGACCACTACTTGTTGAAAGACTTGGAAGAACGTGCTCTTGCCAAGGAAAAAATCTTGAATTACCTGCATGTTTTAATCATCACTGGAGATACGTTAGAAGAGTTGCAGTTTCGTAGAAATGTACTTAGAACTACGCTTTCAACTTTGGGTGTAGGAGTACTTGAAGCAAATGCGGATCAGTTATATTTGCTTTACAAAACAATGATTGGTGAGACTTTATCGTTTACAGATAGGAATTTCATTCAGAAAATATCCGTTGAGGGATTTGCAGAAAATCTCTTTTTTGTTAGTCAAAAAGTCGGTACGGATATCGGTTTTTACCTGGGTCGAGTAGATAATCAAAGTGCATCTTGGTTAGGTAAATTTCGTGAGGCTCTGGCTAGTTCGGTCAATTTGATATTTGCGGATGTCTTGGAAGCAAACAAACAAGATATTGATGGTAAAGTCACGAATAACCCACATATCGCTGTAACTGGTGATACAGGTTCTGGTAAATCCTTCTTGCTGAAGTTATTGTTTGTCTATCATAGTTTACTACGTACAAAATCGCTCTATATTGATCCAAAAGATGAAATAAAGGGTCAATTCTTATCAGTGGCAGATGAGCTGGAAGAACAAGGTATTTATCCTGAACTGGTCGCCTATATCCGTTCTATCAATTTTGTATCTCTTGATCCACGTAAAGAAGAAAATGCAGGAATGCTTGATCCCTTAGTTTTCTTGAACAGAAACGAAGGTAAGGGACTAGCATTGACTATGGTTAAAACCTTGAAGCCTTCTATGACTGACAAGCAAGAAAATGCCTTACTAGAAGCGATGAACATGGTCTATGATGAAAAGGAAGCAGGTGAGAAAAGAGGAATGCTTGATGTCTTTGACATTCTCAAAGAATCATCTGTGGAAGAAATTGCAGACTTTGGTCAATCTATGTATGCAAAGTCTACAGATTCTGTGCTATCAGTTGCTTTTTCACGTGGTCAGCATAAAGGTATCAATACCAATGATAAGATTACAGTTGTTGGGATTAAAAATCTTGAATTACCTAGTGAGGGGCATGTAGCAGAAGTTACGGATGCAGAAAAAAATGGTCTTGTTCTACTTTATGCTATAGGCTATTTCATTAAGAAGTTTGGTTCGGAAGATCATACTGAAGAAACTTTAATCACAATGGACGAATTGTGGCAATTTAAGGCGACGAATGCAGGTAAAAAGATATTGAACGATATCAAACGTCTAGGTCGTTCACAGAATAACTTTCTCTTGGTTGGTACTCAATCGGTTGAAGATATTGATAGTAAGGGTGATGATACAGGCTTTGGTACGGTATTTGCCTTCTATGAAGAGAAAAATCCAGATCGAGTGATTGAATACCTAAAAGTACCAATTACTAAAGAAACACGTGAATGGCTTGGAAACATGACAATGGCACAATGTATCTATTATGATACGTTTGGACGTAAAGAACGAATGACAGTAGATGGTACTATCTGGCCAGAATTAAGTAGATTATTTGATACAGTCAAGGTTAAGACGAAAGATGAAGAAGTAAGTTGGGGGTGATGTCTTGTTTGAATTTAAAGACGGTCAATTCTATTACTTATTAGAAGGAGAAACAAAACTAGTTAAGTTAGCAGATATTGGTTCTAAGCTACTTGTGGAAGGCAGTATCACTAATCCAATGTCCTATATTCCTTTGTTTATCAATCTCTTTTTCAATATGATAGTATGGCTATCAAAATTTCTATTTGGTATTTTTGTCAAAACCTATGAATTTCTAGGAAATGGTAGTGACAGTGTAGATAGTATGGTGATAGAAGTGATAAATGTGAATGCAGCCTTCTTTCAGACCTTGTTCAAGACAGTTGCACCCTATGCCTTTATTGCTCTTTTGCTCTATGCTTTAACTATGCAGGTCAGACGACAAGGCTCTGCTCTTAAAATTATCTTGCTAGGTTTTCTGACAATGGGTCTGATTCGTGGTATCTACATGCCAGACTCATCGGGTCAGACAGGTGTGTCTAGGCTATATACATCTGTTTCTAAAATAGTGGATGATGTGGCGGATTCAGCATCGAAAGGTCTATCCAATGATAGTAGTACCAATGCGATGGCTACTTATTTTAAAAATGCCATGTGGCTTCCTTACCAGGGGATGAATGCAGACTTGCAGGATGATGGTAGTTTTAACTTATCAGACAAAGCCCTTCTTGACCTATTGGAATTTCAAGATGGGGAGAAAACGAACGATATTGAATTAGACGGGAAAAAAATAAAAGATGTTGCTGGAACTAAAGATGAACCTAAAGTAACCAACTTATGGGAATTGGGTGGCAAATTTCCTTACGTTTTGATTATGTTGCTTGAAACTATTGTTTTAGGAATAGTGATTGTTGCATTTTCAATTTTTGGATTTTTCCTGAAGGTACTGATTATCTTTGCATTTTATTTCCTGCCTATCTTGTTGGTATTATCTATCTTTCCATTCTTCTCAAACATGTTATTCAATACAGGGAAGGGCCTGTTATCCTTGACAGCTTTATCTGGTATGACAGGTGTGTTTTCATCCTTGTTTATGATGTTTAACAGTGCCTTGCAGGATTTGTTCATGGCAGTGTTTACCAATGACATAGTCCTGGTCTTTATTTTCAAGGCTTTTGTTTATTGGTTGATATGGTTGTGTAGACACCAGATAATAAACTTCCTTGTCTCACGTTCTATGCCCCAGGCAACTCGAATCCTCAATCGTTTTGGGGACAATGGCAAGACAATTATTAACAATAGTCTGGAAAGAGTGCAAAAACCAGCAATGGGTTCACTCTTGCTTGCGAATGGTGCTCTAAGGACTGTTGGTGGTAAAGTTAAGCCTGGTCTGGAACGTATGAAACAAGGTGTATCTGATACACGCTTTAACAAGTCTGTTCAAAGACGTATGGGAAATGGCGAAAGCTTCGAGGTGGCTACTTTAGAGACTGCTAAAGGTATCGAAGAAAAACGTATCCGACGGAAACAACCAATGCAGACTTTATCAACGATGAAACATAAGACTCGTGCCTTGTACCATGATTTGATGGAGAAGGGGTATGTCGGTCTTGATAGTGAGAAACAAGCAGAACATGCTTCAAAATCTCTCCAGTCGAAAAATAAATTGAATGCACTAAGAGTGTCAAAAGAAGGTTCTCGTCAAAAGGTAAATGTGTTGAATCAAGCAATTGATAAGCATGTGCAAAAACAAGAGGTGCCTAAGCCTTCAGGCTCTGATCCAATCTTTGTTGATTTCAAGAAAAGAGGAAAGGTTAATAGTCCTTTAAGTTCAATTTCTACAGTTGGTCAAAATCATAAAATAGTGAAAGATATGCCTAAAGAAGTTGAAACGACTATTTCTCAAAAACTCAACCATTCTACTTTGTCACGTAGTTCACAAGTTACACAAAAACCAGTGAATCAATCTTCGTTGCAAACAGTTATCCGAAAAACTCCAAGAGTCATTCGTAAACCTGTTCAGACAGAAACAACCGAACATCAGACAACAACCGTACATGAACCAGTTACTCAAAAGTCCGTTCAAAATGTCGTGAAAAAGGCTTCTACAGTTGTAAAACAACCAGTAGTCGAGACGGTGGTTCAAAAGTCAACTAGTGTTGTTAAGGATATTCGAGTAGAGAAACAAAGCGAGAAGATAGTAGATTTTCGTGAGAAGTCTGCCACAGTTGCTCGCCCAAGAAACAGTAAAAATGTTTTGAATACGACAAATGGAAGGAAACCATTATGGAGAAGAAGAAATGGAAATTGATTAAGATAAAGAAGAGATGGATCATTCTGTTTCTTCTCCCTCTTCTTTTTCCTGTTTTCTTTTTCTTATTTGTGCTATTTGTTATTTCAGGCCCACAGTCCATGCAGACAAGTAGTTCTAGTTCAGGTGGTTCAACACTTTATGCAGAACATTGGTCAACTGGTGATCCATATACACATAATCTATTTGTCAAACGATTTGGTATCACTGCCGAACAATTGGATGGTTTTTTAGATTCAACAGGGATTGCCTATGATAAGAGTCGTATCAATGGCAAATTATTACTACAGTGGGAGCAAGCATCAGGAGTTGATGTAAGGGCTATTGTGGCCATAGCTCAAATGGAATCATCTTATGGGACAGCAGGTGTCGCAACCATGCCAGGAGCTAACATGTTTGGATTTGGTGCATTTGATTCTAATCCTGAGAATGCCTCAAATTTTAACGATGAGACAGCAGTAGTTGCTTTAGCAAAACAAACATTAAAAGCGAACAAAAATGAAACATTTCAAATCCAAGATGAGAAAGCTAGGAAATATGCACTAGGCATATTGAACGTCGCAATTGATGGTGGAGTTTATTTCACTGATACAAGTGGATCTGGACGAGTACGTGCAGACGTGATGTTGAAACTAGACAACTGGATAGATGCTCATGGGGGTACACCACCACCACCTGCAAGTGTTTTAAATCCTGTTACTGGTAATGGCAGTGCTAGTCCGGGTGTATTGTCTGCAGATGTACCAATTGGTTATACACTTGATAAACCTATAAATACGACTGGTTACATTGCACAATCGTATCCCTGGGGTCAGTGTACTTGGTTTGTATTCAACCGAGCGAAAGAATTTGGTATTAACTTTGATCCTTATATGGGAAATGGGGCTGATTGGAAAAGTAAACCTGGTTATACGATTACTAATATTCCAACGAAGCATTCTGCTATTTCATTTAGTCCAGGGGAATCTATATCAGATCCAAAATATGGTCACGTCGTATTTGTAGAGGAAGTTAAGGCAGATGGTTCTGTTTTAATTTCAGAAAGTAATGTTGAGGGATTGGGAGTAATTAATTATCGTATTTTAGATGCTGCATCAGCAAAAACATTTACATATGTTATTGGAAAATAAGAAAGGAAAATGAAAAATAATGAATAAGAAATTTGTATTGAGTGGTTTGCTATTATCCACTTTGCTATTGAGTCCATCTGTATTGGCAGATGAAGTAGTTGATACTGTAATAACTCCGATTGAAGTTGTGGAACAACCAATTGAGGTACCAGTGGAAGAACCGTCAACACCGATTGAGGAACCGACTACACCAGTTGAAACGCCTACTGAACCGATTGAAGTTCCAACGGTACCTGATCCAGTAACACCGATTGAAGAACCAACAACTCCAATTGAAACACCAACCGATTCAGTAGAAGAACCAACAACTCCGACTACACCAGTAGAAGAACCTGCTACACCAACAGTTCCGTCAGAAACACCAACCGAACCTAAAGAAGCAGATCCAGTTTCACCTACTACACCTACTGCACCTTCTACTCCAGTTCCACAGGAACCATCACAACCAGTCTATATTGAAGATACATTCGTGTCAGACACAGGTTATACAGTCGTAGGAGTTCAAGGTGAATCAATTTTGGTTCAAGATGAAGTTGGCCAGGTACAATCAAAAACATTGGAAGAAGTAGGAGCTGTAAAAGATACTGAAGGGAACGTGACCGTCAAGTCTAGTTCAGGAGAAGTGAAGCTTCTGCCAAATACTGGTGAGCGAGCAGAAATTTTAACTGCCTTTGGTTTTGTATTATTGGTGATTATGCTTTTTGTGAAGCGAAAAGAGATTAAGAATGTTCTAAAGGAGTTAAAAAAAGTAGCTGATAAAGGAGAAAAATAATAAGCAGGTCACATGGCCTGCTATTTTTTTATTAAAACTAAAAGTTCGGATAAACAACTTGTTTCCTGGGACTGCAGAAGAAAAATGGTTCGGATTTATTTGCCGAATTGGGCATTCCTGAGAAAAATTTGTTCGGAAATTAAAAGGAGTAATAAATGGTAGCGTTATTAGAGAGAAGAGATGTAAAACAGAGTCAAGTTTTTAATGTTTCAATTCCTGTTCCAGAAAATTTGGTAGTAGTTGATAAAGATGAGTATTTACAGTTACTTTCAAAAACTGAAGAGGGAAAATGGTGGGTTGTTGATGATGTGTTAGAACTATTATCGGTTAGTCGGAGTACATTGATTAACGATATTCTGTTAAATCCAAGGTTTAAAAGTGAGATAGATATTGAACAAAATAAAGATGGATTCGTCTTATATCCATCAGGTAAAGGCAGTCCATATAGATTTTTGGCAAGTAAAACTCGGAAATATTTTGAAGAAAATTTTGCGTCAATATTATTGTTTAAGTAAATATGATATACTATCAGGGATAAACTCCTTGATTAAGAAAGGAGAAAAATGTCAATATCGTATAGAAAAAGAGGAAAAAATAAGACGTGGGATTATAGGGTATTTGATAAAAACGGAATAGTCATTGCTAGTAATTCAGGTTTTAAAACAAAGAAAGAAGCCAGCTATGAGGCTACTGATGTTGAACGCAAGCTACTTTTAAGTAATGTATTTACTCCAAAAGCAACCCTGTACGAATTATGGGAAAAATGGTATGAGTTAATAATTGTTCCGAGCAAGTTATCACAATCTTCTAAAGATAAGCACGTTCAAAGAGGTAAGGTGATAAAAGAATATTTTGATGATGTAGTAGTAACAAAAATATCACATAGTAAATATCAACAATTTATCAATGATTATTGTAGTAGAGTTTTAGTAGACCAAGTAAGACGATTTAATAAAGTGGTCAAAGAAGTAATTTTAATGGCTCAACGTGATGGGGCTCTAATTGCTGATTTTACAGAAGGTATTAAATTTGAAGGCGAAACGAGTAGAAAAAAGCCAGAAGATAAGCATATTGGGAGCATAGTTGCTTATGAGAATTTATTGATTGCTTTGAAGAAACGTATTTTTGAATCTGATTCTGTAACACCTTGTTTATTGTATTTATATTTTACAACGGGATTTCGCCCTGGTGAAGGAGCAGCAGTTTGTTGGCCAGATATTGATTTTGAAAATATGGAAATAAAAACCTATCGCAGATATTCTGGCGATAAAAATAAATTTTATCCTCCGAAAAATAAATGGGCGGTTAGATCTGCTCCGATGAGTGATGATTTGGCAACAATTTTAAAGTATCTCCAAAATAATCAGGAAAGAATACTCGCTGAAAAAGGTGTTATTAATTCTGAGAATTTAGTCTTTTTTGACTGGCTACATGGAGTCCCTACAAGTACTGCAGTAAGTAAATACTTAAAAAGCCTATTAAAAGATATTGGTTATGACTATAAATTGACAGCTTATAGTGGAAGGCATAGTTATGGAAGTTACTTGTTGGCTGAAAAAATTGATATTTGGGTGGTATCAAAAATACTTGGTCATAAAGATATTTCACAACTGATTGAAACTTACGGTCATTTATTACAAGAGATTGAAAAAGAAGGACATAAAGAAATTAGAGAATTGTTGAATACTGGAGAAAGATATAAGAAAATCAGTCTTTGACCAAATTTTGACCAAATTCACTCAAAAAACGAGAAAAAGCCTTGATAAATCAAGACTTTCCTCATATCAACCAATCCTCCCTGTAGGGATCGAACCTACGACCCACGGATTAAGAGTCCGCTGCTCTGCCAGCTGAGCTAAGGAAGGGCAAAATAAAAATGCTGTATTGGTACCGGTTATTCATGAATTGTATTGATCCCGCACGCTAGAAGCAGGTGGGTGACGTGTTTCTGACTTAGTTGCTTCTGGGTGTACCAGCCTGCATACTGCCAAAAGATCTTTGTCTCCCTAGTAATACAAAAATAGTCGGTCAACACATAGGTATGAATTCGTATACCACAGCAGTTCTTATTTATGATTTAATATTACCACATTTTTAAAAAAAATCAAGAGAAAATCGGCAAAAAATGAAAACGTTATCAACTTTTTTTCTTGTTTTGTTTTAGCTGCTTGATTTTTTCTTGGGTCATGCCCAAGGCACGCTCGTATTTGCCGGTGTCGTTGGCGGTGAAGTAGTCCGCATTTAGTAACTTATCGGGCAGATATTGCTGGTCCACCCATTTTTCAGGATAGGCATGGGGATACTGGTAACCAATGGCATTTCCCAGCTCCTTACTACCAGCATAATGACCATCCCGAAGATGATTTGGAATAGGCAGATGACCGTTTTTCCGCAAATCAGCCAGAGCTGCATCCATAGCCAGATAGGCAGAATTGGACTTGGGAGAAAGGGCCAAATCAACGACCACATTGGCAATCAAAATTCGTGCCTCTGGAAAGCCGATTTTCTGGGCAGCTTCAAGGGCGGTCACCGTATGGATTTGTGCCTCTGGATTGGCCAAGCCGATGTCTTCATAGGCAATGACGGTCAAGCGACGGGCCAGACTAGGCAGGTCTTCCGCCTCAATCAAACGAGCGGCGTAGTGGAGGCTGGCATTGACATCGCTACCCCGAATGGATTTTTGCAGGGCGGAGAGGATGTCGTAGTGGGCATCGCCGTTCTTGTCCATGCTGATGTAGGATTTCTGTAGGCTATTTTCCACAGCATCTAGGTCAATGTGGCGACTGCCCTCGCTTTCCTTGGTAGAAAGTACAGCTAGTTCCAGCGAATTGTAGGCGGCACGGAGGTCGCCATTGGTCGCATTTGCCAGAAAGTCCAGAGCCTCAGGCTCAATGGTGACTGGGAAGTCAAAACCACGTTCACTGTCTGTCAGAGCCAGTTCCAAGGCCTGTCGGATATGGCTGGTTTGCAAAGGTTGCAATTCAAAAATCTGCACCCGACTGCGGATGGCAGGCAGGATTGAGAAAAATGGATTTTCCGTCGTTGCCCCAATCATGATGATATTGCCATTTTCCAAAAGAGGAAGCAGGAAGTCCTGCTTGGTCTTGTTGAGGCGGTGGATTTCATCGAGCATGAGAACCAGACCGCCAGAAAACTTGGCTTCTTCAGCGATTTCCTGCAGGCGTTTTTGGTTGTCGGTCGTGGCATTAAAGGTCCGAAAGGCATACTTGGTCGTACCAGCAATAGCGGATGCAATCGAGGTCTTGCCAATTCCCGGTGGACCGTAGAGAATCATAGACGACAGCATATTGGCATCAATCATGCGACGGATAATCTTTCCAGGGCCGACCAGGTGTTCCTGACCGATGACCTCATCAATGGATTTGGGCCGCATACGAAGAGCGAGATTGGCTGGCATAGGCTTCCTTTCAGTGCATTTATGGTATAATCATTATACTACAATTTTAGGATTTGGAGAGAAACGAAGATGGCGGAGTTGACGGTGAGTGTTTTGGAAGAATACTTGCGTGACCACTATGGGACGACAGTTCCAGAGCAAAGTCTCTTTATGAAATTAGTGGAAGAAATCGGTGAAGTGGCAGAGCTGCTGAACAAGCGTGCAGGCCGCAAGATGATGGATGGTGAAGACGACAGCTCTGCTCGTCTGGCAGAAGAATTAGCTGACGTTATTCACTATGCTGTAGCCTTGGCAGCGGTGAATCAACTAGATTTAACCAAGTTCATTTTGGAGAAAGACAAGCGGGCTTCCGTCAAATACGGGCGAGAAATAAATTTATTGGAATTTATAGAAAAACATTGTAAATAGAATAAAAGCACCTAACTATGAGCGAGAGCTATAATTAGGTGCTTTTTGGGTGTTTTAATCCTTTTGGGAAAGTTCTAATATTTCTGTGAATTTTTTCAATATCTCTCTATGGTGCGGTTGATGCTGAATTTTTAAAAGTAATTCAATTACTTCTTTATCTTGACTAACTGAGTATGGTAAGAAGAAATCACTCAAAGGTACTTCAAGTGCAGTTACAATTTTAATGAAAGTATCTAGTGAAATTTTTCTGTGATTATTTTCGATTTGGCTAATATATGGAACACTCATATTTGTTAAATCTGCTAATTCTTGTTGTGTGATTCTTTTGCGTATTCTTATTTCTCTGATTTGATTGCTAATGTTTTCTAGTATATCAGTCATAGCTCGTCCTCTGTATTATATATACTAATAATCATATAGATTTTAGAATCACATTTACATTAACATTAGTTTAATTTTATATAAAAAGATATTCTAAATTATAAAAACATGTGTTATAATTACAACAACTGTTAATTTTTTTAATCTTTATTTAATTATAGTTTATTGATACTTATTGTTAGAAAAGAATATTAGATATGTACTGACCCCAAAAAGTTAGACAAAAAATATTATTGAAAGGATTTAGTTCTGTACTGAACAGGACTAAGTCCTTTTAGTTTTTCTTT
>NZ_JAVIHI010000016.1:0-40550 GCF_036680365.1 Streptococcus sp. SS-4456
ACCAAGACCTTGCTCAAACCTCGTGGGGCTGATACATTAGTAACATGGACATCAAAGCTACCTGATTGGGCATTGACATTCGAAACTGAAAGATTGCCTGAAAGACTAGTTGTCCTTGGCATCGAACGTAAACCGGTTCCAACCTGTGTCGATGAAGTTGATGAACTTGTTTCAGTTACACTAGAAATTACAGTTTTAGTACTTGCTCTAGTGGACGGATTTGGAATACTAGCTTCAGTAGAAGACGCCGTAAAACTGGACGTACTGATTTCATCAGTAGAACTTTCCGAAAGATTGGACGTGCTAATATCAGCGGATAAATCAGAAATACTGGATGTACTAGTGCCTGCGGATAGGTCCGAAAGATTGGATGTGCTAGCACTATTAGAACTATCAGCCTCCTCCACTTGTAAATCAATGGAAGATGACGAACTTACAACTGTAGAGCTAATCGAGTTAAGCTGTGCTGAACCTGATTCGTTTTCCTCTGTTACATTCTCCAAAGTAGCCGAATAACTATTTTCTTGCTCGACCGATGGCTGTCCGCTAGAATTGGCTACAACTCCCGCAATAGCATTCTGAGGCGTTACATTTTCAGCATCAGCATGAACAACTTGACTACTTAAGACCAATGTGCAAAGTGAAAGGAATACAATTATCTTTTTCACTAATTCCTCCTTTTCTACGAAACTTCTCACCTCGAAAAGTTTCTTGAGTATTCTAGTATGCTCACAAATACATTTGCAAAGCATACTGTTCAATATTGGTATAGAAAACTACCACCCACCTTCTATAATTATACAATTTTAATTATAGCATATTTCTTTTTTGATGAAAAGTTATTATAGAAAATTTTGACCAGTAGAATGAAGAAAAATTAGCAATTCCCCTGCTTATAAAAAGCTTCCAGAGCTTCTTGCCAAGTTGGGATGACAAAGCCTGTGGCTTTTGCCTTGTCCAAGCTCATGGTTGAGTTGAAAGGACGCTTAGCCTTAGCTGGGAATTGGCTAGAATCCACTGGCAATACTTTGGTATTAGTATCTTTGAGGATTTCAGTCGCAAAGTCAAACCAAGTCGTATCTTCTGCCGCATCATTTGACAAATGGTAGTAACCAAATTCTTGACCAGTTTCCACCAAGTGTACCATGAATTCCGCAAGGGTACGGGTCCAAGTTGGGCGACCGTGTTGGTCATTGACAACCGTCAAGGTATCGCGGGTTTCCGCAAGATTTTGCATAGTGAAAACAAAGTTTTTACCGTAGTTACCAAAGACCCAAGCTGTACGAACAGTGTAGAATTTGTCAGCAAATTTCTCAACTGCTTCCTCACCCAAGCGCTTGGTACGACCATATTCTGATTGAGGATCTGGTTGGTCATCTACTTGCCACTCTTGACCGACTGGCAACTCACCGTTGAAGACATAGTCCGTTGAGATGTAAACGAGGGTCGCACCGTATTTAGCTGCCGCTTTAGCAACATTCTCAGAACCTGTTACGTTAATCTTGTAGTTGAGATCCTTGCCCTCATCTTCTGCCATATCAACAGCTGTGTAGGCTGCACAGTGGTAAACAACGCTTGGCTTTACTTCTGCAAAGAAGGCGTCTACTTTATCTGCATCAGTTATGTCCATTTCTGCTACGTCAGCAGCCACATACTCAACGCCACGCTCATCCAAGAGATAACGCAATTCTGTACCCAACTGACCATTTGCACCTGTAATTAAAATCATGTTTGCTCCTTATTTCAAGAAAGGCTTGGGCAAGAGCCCTAGCCTTTAATAGTCTTACTTAATAACTTCTTGCGTTTTCGCGTAATTGGCTTCAACAGCTTCTTTTTCAGCCTTCCACCAGTCTTGGTTATCTGTATACCACTGGATAGTCTCTTCCAAACCTTGAGAGAAGTCTGTGAATTGTGGTGTCCATCCTAGCTCATCACGGAGTTTGCTTGCGTCAATAGCATAGCGCAAATCGTGTCCTGCACGGTCAGTTACGTGATCATAAGCATCTTTTGGTTGACCCATTTTTTCAAGAATCAATTCAAGCACTTCTTTGTTGTTCTTCTCACCGTCAGCACCGATTAGGTAAGTTTCGCCCATGCGGCCTTTTGTCAAAATTGCCCAAACACCAGTCGAGTGGTCATTGGTATGAATCCAGTCACGGACGTTTTTACCTTCACCGTAAAGTTTTGGCTTAATACCCGCCAAGATATTGGTGATTTGGCGTGGGATAAATTTCTCGATGTGTTGGTATGGTCCGTAGTTGTTTGAACAGTTTGAAATCGTTGCTCTGACACCAAATGAACGCACCCATGCTTTAACAATCAAGTCTGATGCAGCCTTGGTTGATGAGTAAGGTGATGATGGATTGTAGTTGGTTTCCGCAGTGAATTTCTCACCTGGACCTTCTCCATGACCTGGCAAGTCTTCACGCAAAGGAAGGTCACCGTATACTTCGTCGGTCGATACATGGTGGAAACGGATGTCATATTTACGAGCCGCTTCAAGAAGAGTATAGGTACCGATAAAGTTGGTATGGATGAATGGGCTTGGATCATTGAGAGAGTTGTCGTTGTGGCTTTCTGCCGCATAGTGAACAATAGCATCTGCCTTAGCAGCCAATTTGTCAACCAATTCAGCATCTGCAATGTCGCCAACAACAAGCTCAACACGGTCACCAAGAATAGCTTCCAAATTAGCCTTGTTTCCTGCATAAGTAAGTTTATCCAAAACAGTTACGTGAACGTCTGGATGATTGTTATAAACATAGTGTACAAAGTTTGAACCGATGAAACCAGCTCCACCAGTTACGATAATATTTTTAAATTGAGACATTTTTTTCTCCGAAAAGTTTTTTCTTTTTGTGATAGTTTCCTTAGGTAGTGGGGACCTAAGCAACTGCCAAGGTGTTTCATGACTAACCTATGAGTCCACGGTCTCATGGGTCCCCCCAGCTCCTTAGCAAAGGAGCTGCTTTTCATTACGGTGGAAACTATCGCGATTGGCTCGCTTTCTTTACTTCAAGATTTCCTTCAAGTAAGCAATCTTAGCAAAGTCTTTTTGGTTGTTGTTTTCTGCACGGTAGGAATCTTTTGAAGAGGCTTGGTAGATTTTCAGGTATTGTTCAAGTGTCGGTAGGTAATAGCGAATACCTGCTGTTTCTAGTTTTTCCAAATCTTCTAGCTCTACACCTGCAAATTCAGGTAGTGAATGTAGACCTCCGAATTCAACAGATAAGCCGTCTTTATGAAATTCATGTTCATGACGGTCAACCAGGACATAGCCTAGTTGGTTCATCATGGCAATCAGCTCATCAGCACGATATATCCGTTCGTCATCTGGGGCTTCCCAGCCACGCGGATCACTGGGTACATGAATATCAAGGTCCCTTGCCTGCCAATCTCTTCCTGTCCGCCTTTCCAAACCAACTGAGCCCATTAACAAGGGAGTGATTCCTAACTTGTTTAACTGCTCTGCTATTTCCAAAAAGGCTTGAAACATTAGAGGTCCTCTTTTCTCAAAGGCTTGACGTCCTTGAGGAGTGGGTGGTTTTCATCTGCTTCTGAAACTTCTGCTTCTTCTAGATTTTCCCACTTGATGTCGAGGCTAGGGTCAGCGTAGTTGACGAAGGCATACTTAGGCTTAAGCTCCAAAGCCCAGTAGTCGTTGACTAAGTAGCTGTAAGCCACGAAATCTGACAAGACTTGGAAACCATTGGCTACTCCGCGCGGAACGAAGATACCTTTTGAAGCATCGATAACGGTTTGGTAGGTATTACCGAAGGTTTCGCCTTCACGTAGATCGACCCAAGTTCCCAAAACCTTACCGCCGTCTGCTACTGAAATGTACTTATCCCAAGGCTCTGCGTGAAGACCACGAAGAACGTTTTTGCGAGAAAAAGAAACGTTATTCTGCAACTTTCCTTCTGCGAAGAAGCTCTCTGGGAAGCCGAGAGGCAACATTTTTTCCTTTTGGAAGTTCTCCTTGAACCAGCCACGGTTGTCGCCATGAACAGGAATGTCGAATTCTAACATTCCTGGAATAGCTTCAACCGGGCGAGCTGCTAGTGTTTTACCGAAAAAGTTATCTGTCATTAGGCCTCTCCAATCAAACGGAGTAAGTATTGTCCGTATTCATTTTTCTTAAGCGGTTGTGCCAATTCATGCACTTGTTCTTTTGTAATGTAGCCCATGCGGTAAGCAATTTCTTCCAAGTTAGCCACTTGAACATTCTGCAAGCGCTGAACTGTTTCGATGTATTGAGCTGCTTCTAAGAGGCTTTCATGCGTACCTGTATCCAACCAAGCAAATCCACGACCCATAAGCTCAACAGATAAGTCGCCGCGTTCTAAGTAAGCCTTGTTGACATCAGTGATTTCCAACTCGCCACGAGGAGATGGTTTAATGTTTTTCGCAATCTCCACAACATCATTGTCATAGAAGTAAAGACCAGTAACAGCAAAGTTTGATTTTGGCTCTTCAGGTTTTTCTTCGATAGAGATGGCATTCATATCAGCGTCAAACTCAACAACACCAAAGCGTTCTGGATCTTTTACTTGGTAACCAAAGACAGTCGCTCCCTTTTCTTTGCTGGCTGCACGTTGCAACATCTTGGTCAATCCATTGCCGTGGTAGATGTTATCACCAAGGATCAAGGCTACATTGTCATCACCGATAAATTCTTCACCGATAATAAAGGCTTGTGCCAAACCATCTGGACTTGGTTGTTCTGCATAAGAAAGTGAAATTCCAAGTTCAGAACCATCTCCTAACATATCCTTAAAACGTGGAAGATCTTGAGGTGTTGAGATAATCAAAATTTCTTTAATCCCAGCCAACATAAGTGTTGACAATGGATAGTAAATCATTGGTTTGTCATAGATAGGCATCAATTGTTTTGAAGCCGCTCGTGTCAAAGGATAAAGGCGTGTACCTGAACCACCTGCTAGAATAATACCTTTCATATAAGAGTACCTTCCCTAAAATATATTCAGTCTATTATACCATATTCTGAAGGATTATGTCATAAGAAAAAAGCCCGAAAATCGGACTTACCACTCTTCATGATTTAACCAAGAGCCACATCCAAGACCATCATAATGATAAATCCTGCCATGAGCCCAAGTGTTGCAATGTCTGTATTGCCGTTTGTTTGTGATTCAGGTATCAATTCTTCCACAACCACAAAAATCATAGCACCGGCAGCAAATGATAATGCGTAAGGCAAAATAGGTGTCATATAGGTCACGGCTACCGCACCAAGCAGAGCTGCAATCGGCTCAACAATGGCGGACATGGAGCCCCAATAAAAGGCTTTCCAACGTGAAGCACCATCCGTCCGAATGGGAATAGCCAAGGCCGCTCCCTCTGGAATGTTTTGCAAACCAATACCGATAGCAAGTCCCAGTGCTCCCACAAACGCTGCCGGGCTGTAATTAGAAGCCAAGGCACCAAAAGTCACACCGACTGCTAAACCTTCTGGAATATTGTGGATGGTGATGGCTAAAAATAGCAAAGCTGTCTTAGACAGATTTTTTCTGTTCTTCTCATCTCCACCTTCTGCCTGCTCTTTGTCACGCCCTAAATGCAAATGAGGAACCCAAGCATCGACCAAGCGCAAGAAAATGCCACCAACTGCAAAACCAACTGCAGCTGGAATCCAAGCAAGACCACCATAGGCAGCTTCTGCGTATTCAATAGACGGAGCTAGCAAAGACCAGAATGAAGCCGCAATCATGACACCGGCAGCAAAACCAAGCATGGTATCCAGCAAGCGCCGACTGACCGTCTTAAAGAAAAATACTATGGCTGAACCAAGAATGGTACAAAACCATGTAAATAAACCACCAAGCAAAGCCTGTAACACCACAGACTGTTCCGAAAACCAGGACATATTCCAACTCCTTTTTAATCAAGCATATTTCAATAATTAGGATAACCTAATTATTGAAATATTGCAAGAGTATTTTTTTAAAAAAAGAGTTGCAAAACGCAACTCCTACAAATGTCTAAATGGATTGGTCGAAACAGTCGATGGAAGGATTTCCACGTCCCAACCTTCTTCTGCCTTCCAAGTTTCCAGTAAATCTGCAATTTTCTTGATAAACAAGGCTTCGATATGGTGTCCAGGGTCAATGGCTAGCAAACCTTGTGTCAACATATCCTGACCCGTATGGTAGTAAATATCGCCTGTGATGTAAACATCTGCCCCCTTGGCAAGGGCCTCATGGTAGTAAGAGCCTCCACTGCCACCACAGATGGCCACACGGCTGACATACTGCTGAGCTTGATGACCATAAGTCACCAGACGGACAGCATCTAGACCAAAAACGTCCTTAACTTTCAAAGCCAACTCCTCCAAGGTCTGCTCTGCTATTGTCCCCACACGACCTAGCCCCTGCCCCTCAGCAGTTTCAATCAAGTAGGTAGTATCTTGAATTTCTAATAGTTCACAGAACCAGTCGTTGAGACCACCCTCAACCACATCAATATCTGTATGACTAACATAGACTGCAATATCATGCTTAATCAAATCAAGATACATTTTAGTTTGCGGATTGTCCGCCACCAAGTCCTTGAGCGGACGGAAAATCGGAGCATGCTTGACGATAATCAAGTCCACCCGCTTGTCAATAGCCTCCGCCACCGTCGTTTCACGAATATCCAGAGCCACCATGACCCGACGAATGTCCTTCTTGAGCGTACCGATTTGCAGCCCTTTCACATCGCCCTCCATAGCCAGAGACGGTGGACAAAAAGCCTGGTACCGCTCGATTACTTTACTTGCTAACATGAAGCACCTCCTGAATTTGTTGGATTTTTTTAGAAATAGCAGAGCGGTCAGCTTGGCGTTCAAGAGGCACTTGCTCCAAAGCGTAGGTCAGTTTGTCCAGTTCCTTGAGCCACTTCTTCTGGAAGGTAGCAGATTGCTCTTCCAGCAAATAAGGACCAAACCGTAACTGGTAAGCAGTCAAGTCAACATTTCCTTTCTCCGCTACCAAAATTTCATAAATCTTGTCATTCTCTTCCAATATTTCCTCTGCAATAATCTGAAAATCATGCTCAACCAACCAATGACGGACATCATCTTCTCGGTTATTGGGCTGTAAAACCAATCGCTCAACCGAACCAAGTTTGTCTTTCCCAGCTTCCAAGATTTCAGCTATCAGACGACCACCCATACCTGCAATAGTCACAGTGCTGACTTGGTCAGCCAGCTCAACCGCTGCCAAACCATTTGCCATGCGAACTGAAATCTTGTCTGACTGACCTGCCTGCTCCACATTTTGAAGGGCTGACTGGTAGGGACCTTGAACAACTTCGCCAGCGACTGCATAATCAATCCTGCCCTGTTCCACCAAAAAAAGAGGGAGATAAGCATGGTCACTCCCTACATCTGCTAGTCGAGCCCCTTGGGGCACATAGTCTGCGACTGTTGCCAGTCTTTTTGATAATCTTGTTTCCATTTTAATCTTTCCACATCCACATGGCATCCAGAAAGTCACTCGAAACTGTCACATTTTTAGCTTGTTGGACTTCTCTTTCCGCATTTTTAGCTTCTACCTGAGCGACACTTGTGATACCCTCCCGACGCCAGTTGCGTAAAATAGCCTGGATGTATTTCCAATTGGTTTTATTGTTAAAAACAGCTTCTTTTAAGGCAGCCCGAACCAAGTCAATAGAAGTCTTATCATCTTCGATTGTCTTCTGCAAGTCCTCAATTTCATAAGGTGACAAGAGGCGACCCAACTCCCGTTCAAACTCACCGACCATGGTTTTCAAATCATTTTCAGCTGGAAGGAATTGTGCTGCTTCTTTAGGAGCTAGTAATTCATCTAACTTTTCTAAGGCCGGAAAGGCATCGAAAATCATTTCAATTTCACCAGCAATGCTGATGGTCTTAAAGTCCAATAGGCCAGCTTCTTGCAAATTTTCAATAGACTGGTTGACCTGGGCAACAGTCCTGCCGATTGCCTGAGCAATCTCACTAGGAGCCAAGGCTTCTAGCGGTGATGTATTTTGATAAAAGAAAAATTGCCAGACCAAAAAATCATCTGCTGATGGAAAAAGCTCCTGATAATGAAATAAAATCGCTGCAGGAAGGACCAGTTGTCCCTGCCGAAATTGCTGTGAATAGTTCATATTTCCTCTTTAAAGACTAAAGACTTGCTGAAAGGGCTGACTGCTCAAAGGTTTTCCAATCATAAGGTGTTTCCTGATAGACAGCATAGTTGACCCAGTTGGTAAAGAATTGTGCTGCTGGCAGGTTCCATGACAAGGATGGTCTGCTTGTAGGATCATCTTCTTTGAAGTAATTTTCTGGTATATGAGGATTTTTACCTGCCAAGCAATCCCGCTGGTATTCTTTGGCTAATGTATCTCTGTCATATTCCAGATGCCCAAAACTATAGACTTCTCTCAAGTCTTTGCTAGCTAAAATTGACAATCCCACATCCTTGCCCTGTGACAAAATCAACAAGTCATCTAGATGGGTAATATCCTCTTCCTTGACCTCTGTGTAGCGTGAGTGTGGTGAACGAAATTCGTCATCAAATCCACGCATGAGGGAACAAGTGGGATAGGTTACCTCTTGACAATAAACACCTGATAATTTTCTTGCCATGGAGTGTTTTGGCACGCCATAGCGAGCATATAAACCAGCCTGCGCCCCCCAACAAATATGTAGGGTTGAATAAACATGGGCCTTAGACCATTCGAAGACTTGAACTAGCTCTTGCCAATAATCTACTTCTTCAAATGCTAAATTCTCCACTGGTGCCCCTGTAACAATCAAACCGTCAAAAAACTCATCCTTGACCTGTTCAAATGTCTTGTAAAATTGCTCCAAGTGATCCGAATGAGTATTTTTTGACTCATGACTTGCCATGTATAGAAATTCAACTTCTAATTGCAAGGGAGTATTTGCTAAAAGACGGAGCAGCTGAGTCTCCGTCACAATTTTCTGTGGCATGAGATTGAGAATTAAAATCTTGATAGGACGAATGTCCTGGCGACTGGCACGGACACTGTCCATGACAAAAATATTCTCTTCTCTCAAAATATCTACTGCTGGTAATGATTTTTCAATTTTAATCGGCATAAGCAACCTCCTGAGTTTCTTATATTTATTATAAGACAGGTTGTTATGCAATTCAATTAGAATAAAATAAGTACCAGTTATAAGTTTTGGCTATAACAATCTTAATAATGCATCAGAACTTTATAGTCGTAATCACCGATTGCTTCGCGACCCTTGAGATCATCCAACTCAATCAAGAAGGCACAGCCTGCTACAACACCACCAAGTTTTTCAATCATTTCGATGGTCGCTTTGACAGTTCCACCAGTTGCCAACAAGTCATCAACGATAAGAACACGTTGACCTGGCTTAATCGCATCCGCATGCATAGTCAAAGTATCCACACCGTACTCTTTTTCATAGTCAGCTGAGATAACTTCGCGTGGTAATTTGCCTGGCTTACGAACTGGAGCAAAACCAATACCCAATTCAAAAGCAACTGGGCATCCCACGATGAAACCACGCGCCTCTGGACCTACAATCATATCGATTTGCTTGTCAGTCGCGTACTGAACAATTTCACGTACGGCGTAGCTATAAGCGTTGCCATCAGCCATCAAAGGACTGATGTCACGGAATTCGATACCTTCTTTTGGATAATCAGGAATGGTTGCGATGTAATCTTTTAAGTTCATTTTCATCTCTCTTTAAATTTTTAGTTTTACTCTTTATTATACCATGAAATTAGTTTTTGGTACATTTCAAATCTTATATCTTTGGCAAAACGCCTACCCAAGCTAGCTACAAGTACAGCTCTGCTATGTCCCTTATGAGAAAAATAGCCTTGAGAATTGAAAAAGGATTGTTCCCAAGCTGTCTGATTAAGCTTGCTTTCATGCTTAGAAATGCGAGTAGGTGATAGGTAGGTCCCAGCTTTAGACCTGATCATTTTCTTACGAAATGCTGGGTCATGGGGACCAACTGGAGCCATATCTAGTTGGGCATGGCGTTTGTTGTTAGCACTGGCATAATTAAAGGAAGCTCCATTGACCACTCCGTTTTTAGAAGGTTTCTCTTCTAATATCAAGGCAAATTGTCCATCTTGTGCCAGGATGAATTCGCTATGAAATCCAATCAAAACTTTTAGATTGGTAGGTAGGATTTGCTTCTCATCCCTAGCAAATAATTGCTTATTATGTAGGCGGGCAGATTCCCTCAAACGATAGGACCAACCAGGCAAGCTAGCTAGGTAGGCTACCAAGGCCTGCCAATCTGTTTTTCCTTGTCCATAGTGCTGACGCACCCAAGTCGCCTGCTGGTAGGAAATCAGATAGCGCAATTGATGGACTTGTTTGCCAAGTTCACTATTCTCTGCCAGCTCCTGACCAGGAAAGGCTTTGTCAATTAAGTCAGCAAACAAGCGCCAGAAAGGATGGTGGGGAGGGCAGTTACCGTCTATTTTCCCTAGCAAGTCAGGTAGGTGGCTATGGTGTAGATCTTCTGGAGCTTCCAAGATCTCCATAATCTGCTCTAGCAAACTCCGTGCTTTTTCTTTGGTCATAGACCAACTTTCAGCCTTTAACAACTTGTAAAAGCTGGTCGAGGCAAAAATCGTAAGTTCATCCATGAAGTTTTGGACAAATACTGGAATTTCTGCTTTTGGCATTTTCAGTAAATCTTTAAGAAATGCCTTGTAAATCGCCTTTTCTGACCACCCTTTACTCCTCAATACTTTCAAGGCTTGCCGGACTGGTTCAACTTCTTCCAAGGCTTCCAAGTCTTTTTTCCGGCGATTGGTGTGCCAAAAATACACAAAGATAAGCAATAAAAGCAGAAGACCGAGAAAGACAGGCATCATCAAACTTGCCCACATAGCCAGTCATAAATCTCCTGAACTGTGCCCAGTGCCATCAATTCTTGCTGGACAACCGTTTCTTTCAAGTCTTGGTAAATCTGACTTTCTGAAATTTCCCGCTTCTGCGCTTCCTTGTTAACCCGCATGACACCGTCCGTAATGGTTACAAATTCCAATTCTTGGAAAATTTGAATCATTTTCACTAATAGGGTGTCCTTGATTTTCAAGTAAGCAGCCAAATCTTTCAATTTATAGCGCACATCAAACTCATCAAACTGATAAATGGTCTTGTACAATTTGGCAAATTGGTCCCGACTGCCGTAGCCATCCAGATAGTAAGGTTTGGCAATTTCATTTTTAAAGTAAATCGCCTCAAATTCATTTTCTTGGAAATAGCTGCGCAGACTGCTGATGTCTTCAGGCAAACTTGCTAGAACAATGGCTTTTTCATTCGTCTTGGAATTGTCTAAATCCAAAACAGGAATGCCAACTGGCAGCTGATGTTGCTTTCCGCGAATATTATAGAGCTGGACACCATTGACCCTAGCATCTACCAGCATAAGCTGGAGGCTGGTATTGCCATTCCACTTGTTGACGGAGAGAGTAACGGCCAATTCCAAGTTTTTGGCCTGAGAAAATTCCAAGGCAAGATTGCCCTTGCCAAAGGCCACCACATCAAATCCAGCTGCCCCTTTAGTAATACGAAGTTTGAGGTGGGCATTATTCTGCCCCATGGTCCGTGCAGATTCCACTTGGAAATCCTTAATATAGAAAATCGGCTTTTTATTGTCCATCCCGTAGGGCGCTAATTTTTCAAAGGATTTTAGCGTATCTAGGGTTAATTCCTCTAAATCCAATTCTTCATCCAAAATAAGGGAAGACTTGCTAGACAAGTCCAGCTTATTCTCAATGATATAGGCTGTTAAGGTATCTGCCAACTGGTCTAATTTTTCCACTTCCAAGGTCATACCAGCCGCACCAGCATGGCCACCAAAGGCAATAAAGAGGTCTTGGTGGTCTTTGAGGGCCTGGAAAATGTCCACAGCCTCAACCGAACGGGCTGACCCCTTGGCCTTACCATCTTCAATGGACAAGACTATGACGGGTTGGTGTAATTCTTCAAGCAAACGACCCGCTACAATTCCTAGAACACCTGGGTTCCAGCCCTCTTTGGCTAGAACTTGAATGGGTCTATCAGAGCGGAGCATGGACTTGGCTTCATCATAGATAGCTTGAACGACATTCTTACGCTCTTCATTTTTACTGTCAATCATCAGAGCAATCTCATGGGCTTCTTCATCGTCAAAACCAGTCAGAAGTTCGATGGCTGGATTTGGATCATCTAAACGCCCCAGAGCATTCAATCTCGGAGCCAGTTGGAAACCAACTGTTTCTTCATCAAGGCTATCTACATCAATTCCTGCAATTTTCATCAATTCTTGAAGACCTGCTCGCTCCGTTTGTTTAAGAAGAGAAAGTCCATACTTGACCATGACACGATTTTCACCTGTTAGACTTACCATATCAGCGATAGTGCCAATGGCAACCAAATCCAGTAAATCTGCATGAACGGTTTCCAGTAGTGCACAGGCTAGTTTAAAGGCTACACCACAACCAGCTAGGTGTTTGAAGGGATAGTTTCCCTCTGGATGTTCTGGGTGGACAATGGCATAGGCATTAGGAAGCGTTTCCTGCATGGAATGGTGGTCCGTCACAACAACATCGACACCCATTTCCTGAGCATAGGCAATAGCTTCATGACCCGCAACGCCATTATCCACCGTCACAATCAGAGAAATGCCCTGTTGCTCGATAAAATACTTATAAACCGACTGATTGGGACCATAGCCATCTGTAAAACGGTTTGGAAGGTAGACCTGAACTTCTGCCCCCATTTCTTCCAAGGTTTCCTTGAGAATAGATGCCGAGGTCATCCCGTCCGCATCATAATCCCCATAGATCAAGATCTGTTCATAATCTTCAATGGCCCGACGGATCCGCTCCACTGCCTTGTCCATATCATGTAACAAATAGGGATCGTGGAGGTCTTCGAGGCTTGGTTGTAAAAAAGCTTGCAACTCTTCCGCCGACTGAATACCACGTTCGTAGAGTAACTTTGCAGCTACAGGGTCCAATCCTTCTTTTTTAGCGACTTTGATAAATTGTTCATCAGAAAAACCGGTCAATAATTGCCAGTCATAGTTGGGTTTTATCACGTGTTTCACTCCTTCAAGATGTCTTTCTATTATACCATTTTCATAGAAAAATGGAGCAAGGGGAGGACTGAATTTAATCAATCACCCCCTGCTCCAACTATGCAAGATTATTTTTAAAGCAATGGTGAGATAATATTCATCAAGGCACCAGCCAAACGCTTATACCAAGGATAGGTATTTTCAAAACCGACCAAGGTGATTCGCTCGGATTGGGCAAAGGAATCTTCGAAATCCTGTAAAATATCTGCCAAAACTTGCTTGTGGTTGTAGACATACAAGCCACACTCAAAGTTGAGATAGAAGGAGCGGAAATCCATATTGACCGTTCCAACAGTCGCCTTCTTATCATCTACCAGAACGACTTTTGAATGGACAAAGCCCGGTGTGTATTCATAAATCTCAATGCCAGCTTCTAAATAAGTTCTAAAATCCATCCGAGCGGCCAGATAGGCCGATTGCTTGTCATAGATATGCGGTAAGAGTAATTTAACCCGTACACCACGTTTGGCAGCATAGGTCAGGTTATCAATCATTTCATCATCCAAGACCAGATATGGAGTCATGATGTAGATATAATCCGTTGCGGACTGGATCATATCCAAATAAACACGCTTGGCAACCTCGTCATTATCAAAGGGATTTTCACCGTAGGCCAGAAAATAGCCTTGACCAGTCACTTCTTCCACTTCAGCCTCACGCGCCGCTTTCAAGTATTTCAAATCATCCGTTGGCTTTTTCTCATTGTGGTTCCACATCTGCAAAAACATGAGAGTAAAGTTGGAAACGGCCTCTCCCTTGACCATGATGGCTGCATCTTTCCAGTAACCAAAACGTTCTATCTTGTTAATATATTCATCTGCAATATTGACGCCGCCTGTAAATGCCACCTTGCCGTCGATGACCGCAATTTTACGGTGGTCACGGTTGTTCTGAACGGTAGAAAGGGCGGGAATAATCTGTGAGAAAACCCGTGTTTTGATACCATAGGAGCGCAAGGTTTTGTAGTAGGTGTAGGGCAGAGTACTAAGGGAATTCATTCCATCATACATAAATCGGACTTCTACACCTTGAGCCGCCTTTTCCTTGAGAATGTCCAAGATCGACTCCCACATAAAACCTTCATCAACAATGAAGTACTCCATAAAGATATACTGCTCTGCTTTTTTCAACTCCTCTAAAAGAGCTTCAAACTTGGCCTCACCTGACGAAAAATAAACCGCATCTGTATTGGTATGAAGAGGATAGCCGACATACTCGCTCATGTAGTGGGCCAGTTTCAGTTGCTCCCTGTCTGCTTTGGCCAGACCATTCATCACCTTGTCAGAAGTCTTTCCATACTGCCGCAAGATTTCCGCCTGTCGCTGAAAGGTTTTGCGATAGCGACGAGTTTCAATGTTGGATTGGAGAATATAGTAAAAGAGGGCTCCAAAAACAGGAAAACCGATGACAAAAACTATCCAGGTCAACTTGAAACTGGCGTTCATTGGGCGATTGATGATGGAAATGGCTACGATAATAGAAAAAAGTTGTAGTGCCGTCAAGATAGCTGGGACATAGACTGCTAGTGAACCAACCACCCAAACTATCGCAAAGACTGTCAATAATAAAAGGGCAAGAACTATAAAAACCCGACTATAAATAATTTTCCACAATTTTTTCATACTACACTCTCACGATGTTTTTTCCCATTATACCAGATTATAGTCAAATATCATACTAATTATCGCAGTAGATTTCTCGCAGTTCTTACTTGAAAACAGCACCCCTATCTCCTACATCATAAAACACCGACATAGACCGGTGTTTTACTTATATATATTATCTGTCAAAATTTCTACGGTTTACCGTAACGTAAGCCCATAGCATTGATAGCGACAATAACCGTCGATAGACTCATGAGCACAGCCGCCAATAAAGGATCCACCATAATGCCCATGCTTGGATAGAGGATTCCAGCAGCTAAGGGAATGGCAATGATGTTGTAACCTGCCCCAAACCAGAGATTTTGCTTCATTTTGCGGATGGTTGTCTTGGCAATGCTCAACATATCCAAGACTGCTGATGGATTGGATTGAACCAAGACCACGTCTGCAGAGTGGATGGCAACAGAAGTTCCTGCGCCAATGGCAAAGCCTAAATCTGCCGTCGCTAGAGCAGGCGAATCATTGACCCCATCGCCGATGAAAAGAACTGCCCCACGCGCCTGATAGTCCTTGACCAGTTTTGCCTTATCCTCTGGTTTAAGTTCAGCTCGGTAATCCTCTATGCCCAACTGAATGGCTACTTTTTGTGCGGTAGCTAGATTGTCACCCGTTAACATCACAGGACTAATACCCTGCGCTTTCAAGCCTGCTACAAAATCTTTAGCATCTTCTTTTATCTGGTCTCCCAAGGCTACAAATCCCAAGACCACATGATCAGTCACCAAAAAACTCACGGTTAGACCCAAATCAAGATAGGGAGCAATCACGTCCTGATCCACTGACAAACCTATTTCCTGCAGACCTTTGTAGGACATGATTTCATAAACCCTTCCATCCAAGACTCCTCGAATCCCACTACCAGGGATATTCTCAACCTGCTCTACTTGATAGGAATGTTGACCTGCCGCCTCCACTATGGAAAGGGCAATTGGGTGGGTTGAATGAACTTCTAGGGCTGCCATTTTGGCCAGCACATCCGCTCCCTCA
Organism: Streptococcus sp. SS-4456; assembly: GCF_036680365.1. NCBI lineage: Bacteria > Bacillati > Bacillota > Bacilli > Lactobacillales > Streptococcaceae > Streptococcus > Streptococcus sp. SS-4456. Next base: position 15,775 of record NZ_JAVIHI010000016.1, read on the forward strand.
ACCAAATCTTGACTGTGTCGAACTTGAAATTTTCCGTCGGTCAAGGTTCCGGTCTTATCCATCAAGGCAAACCGAATCTGGTTAACCTGTTCAAGAGCTGTTCGGTTCTGAACCAAAAGACCATTTTTTGAAGAAATCGTGGTCAAACGCGCCACAACAAGAGGGATGGCTAAACCAAGGGCATGCGGACAGGCAATGACAAAAACAGAAACTGCCATCATCAAGGCAAAGGCAAGATTAGCCGTCATGGTCCAATAAATAAAGGCCATAATCCCCACAATTAAAGCTGCATAGAAGAGCCAAGAGGCTACGCGGTCAGCCATATTTTCAAGCTTGGATTTCTGGTTTTGCGCTTGACGGACCATTTCGGTCACCTGCGCCAAAAAGCTGTCCCTACCAAGACTGGTCACTTCCATTTCAAAGGGCGTGTTTTGATTGAGCGAACCACCGAATACCCTATCTCCCGCCTCTTTTTTGACAGCTCGAGATTCCCCAGTAATCATGGATTCATCAATATGAGCAACACTCAAAATCTTACCGTCAGCCGGAATTTTTTCATTTTCCTTGACTAGGAGGAAATCCCCAATCTGCAAGTCCTCTACCGCAACATCTGTCCCATCCTTGAGATGGGCTTTTTTCGGAATGAGAGAGGCCAAGTCTTTTAGGGCATCGCCTGCTCCCATAACCGCCTTCATCTCAATGATATGCCCAATCAGCATAATGACAATCAGCGTAGACAACTCAAACCAAAAGTTCATGCTTTCTTGTCCCAATAGCGCTAAAATTGTTGCATAAACGGAGTAAAGATAGGAAACAATAATCCCCATGGAAATCAGGGTCATCATTGCAGGTTTTTTAGCTTGCAACTCCCCTCTAGCTCCGTTAAAGAAAGGTGTTCCTGAGTAGAAGAAGATAATAGAACCTAATATCAGCTGGACAAGTTCAACACCCGGAAAACGTAAAAGAGTGAAACCTGCAATTGGAGAAATGGCCAGTAGGGGAATCATGACTGCCACTGCGACTTTGAGTTTTGTATTCATATCCCCCATGTGCATCATGTGCCCACCATGCTCCATCATGTCATGGTCATGCCCTTGGTGATGCTGATGAGCATCATGAGTATGATGAGAATGATGACTGACGTCAGAGCCTCCTTCATGATGCTTGTGATGGTCAGAATGATGATTGGCGTGAGCCCCCTCTTCATGGGAATGCTCCTGCTGGTGGGAATCATGATGGGTCTGACCAACTTCCTCAGAATGCATCGCATGCTGGTGTTCCTGCTTATTTTCTTTTGAATGGTTCATAAGGCAACTCCTATTTCTGTCTACATTTGTAATCGATTTACAATTATAGTTTACACTTGTAGTCAAAAAATGTCAACCGATTAGATCAAAAAAACCTAGAATGGCATTAATCCATCTAGGTCATATTATGTGTTCACTTTTCTTTATTTCAAATTAAAAACAGTACTTGCCAAATAATCAGCCAACCTCGGAAAAAGAGTATAGAGTTTATGAGCTACCGCCAAGGTCCAAGGCAGATTGATGTCTCTCTTCCTAGTTCCCATAGCCGCCACAATCTTCTTGGCAACATAGTCTGGTTGCAGCAAGAAAGCCTTGACGCTCTCTTGATAGCTTCCGTCTGGATCTGCTTGGTCGAAAAATCCAGTCGCAATAGGTCCTGGGTTGACCGTAGTAACTGTCACACCATACTGGGCTAGTTCCAAGCGAATGGTATTGGAAAATCCCATGGCCGCAAACTTGGTCGCCGAATAAACCGATGATTTGCTTGAAGCAATCAAGCCTGACATGGAAATGATATTGATAATCTGCCCACTTCGTCTGGCCTTCATCCGTTTGCCCACCAAACGACATAAGGTCATGAGAGCAAAGGTATTGATGTCAAACATAGCTTGCACCTGCTGGCTGGAGAAATTCTCAAAACCATCGTAAACGGCATAGCCAGCATTATTGACTAAAATATCAATCTGACCAAACTGATTATCCAGTTCATCGAAAAATGCAGTCAGAGCTACTTCATCTCGGATGTCTACATCAAAGACAGCCTTTTTTTCATGGTAAGCATAGAGCTGCTCGATTCTCGCCATATCACGACCTAGTAAAATCAAGAAATCATCCTTCAGCAAGGGCACCATTTCCTGTACCAAGCCACCAGAGGCACCTGTGATTAGAATGGTTCTCATAGCTCAATTTCCTCTAAATCCTTGACAATATGGACCTGCTCGAAAATAGTACTTGCATCTTTCCGAAGCTGGCTAATGTCCTTAGATAAGAATCGAGGACTGATATGGTTTAGTAAGAGGCGTTTGGCTCCTGCATCCTTAGCTACCTGAGCAGCTTCCATATTGGTTGAATGACCATGCTTACGAGCAATTTGTTCGTCGCCTTTTCCGTAGGTCGCTTCATGCACCAGCACATCAGCATTGACAGCCAGACGGACACTAGCATGACACTTGCGCGTATCACCAAGAATGGTCACCACCTTACCAGGCCGTGGAGGAGAAATATAGTCACTCGCGATAATTTCAGTCCCATCTTCAAGCGTCACATTTTGACCGTTTTTGATTTTTCCAAAGAGGGGGCCAAATGGTACACCTGCCGCGCGCAGAGCCTCTGCATCCAGGGTCCCTTCCAAATCTTTCTGGATGACACGGTAGCCGACACAAGGAATAGTATGATCCAACTTTTCAGCGAATACCGTGAATTTGTCGGTTTCTAGAACCTGACCTACCGTATCAACATCAAATTCATGAAAATGAATGCGATAAGGTAAACGTGTCCCTGATACTTTAATACTGGTCAAAACAAATGAACGGATGCCAACAGGTCCGTAAATCTCAATATCAGTCTGTTCCTCACTTGACTGGAAAGAACGACTGGATAAAAAGCCTGGCAGTCCAAAAATATGGTCTCCGTGCAGGTGAGTAATAAAGATTTTAGCCACCTTACGTGGGCGGATAGTCGTTTCCAAAATCCGATTCTGAGTGCCCTCACCACAATCAAATAGCCAAACCTGATTGATTTCATCCAAGAGTTTCAAGGCCAAACTGGATACATTTCGAGCCTTGGAAGGCTGACCAGCCCCCGTACCTAAAAATTGAATTTGCATTGTTTACTTTCTAATGTTTTATATATAAAATTGCAGAGCGACCCGACCAGACATAGTAATACTGACCAGCATAGCCGTCCGCCACTTCCAGCACTTCTTCCTGATTAAAGCCTGAAATCTTGACCAAACCTTTCGCTGTCGCCACTTGGGTCAAAAGGTAGTCTGTTTCAACTTCCTCTAACTCGGCTTCCTCAAAGGGATTGACTTTCATAAAAATCTTGCCCTCCTCCACAAAGACGATATAGTGGGGAAAGACTTGGGCGATTTCAAAGAGCAAACTTTCCGTCACTTCCTCTACACCTTCCGAAAAAACCTGGGCCAGACCGTCCGCCGACACATAGGCAAATCCGAAAGACTTACCCGATAAATTCAGGCGGACAAAGGGCTTGTCCTCAGCAAAGCTAGGTTCTTTTGGAAAAAGGCAGAGCTGCTGAGACAGAGTCAGATAGTAGTCTGTCGCCTCTTCTGCCCCTTGTTTCTGGTATATTTCCGCAAAATAGGCATTGATAACCGAAGGCGGTGGCGTGATAAAATCCAGTTTTTGTTGGTCAGTCAAACCTGCCAATTTCTTAGCCAGATAGACCTTGTCCAGACTGGTAAAGCCACCGTATTTGATTGCCAAATCAAGATAATCCGTCATAAAATTCTTCCAACTTCCATTTATTGCTGGAAGCGATATAGCCTGACACCACTTCCACATCCTCTTCGTAGGTCCGATGTTCTATCAAAGCAAGAGTTGCCAAATCATGCAATTTATAAGCTTCAGCAAGTGGGACCCTGACCTCAAATCGTTCAAACATGGTCTTAATCTTGGCCAAAACCATCATCTGTATATGGCCTTTGGCATTTTTATCCTTAGCAGACAGCATGACATGTGGAAACTGGTTTGGAGTAAAGCTGTCATCGGTCTTGTCCAGCTTGTTATAGAGAGCCAGGCGAGGAATGTCCAGCATATCCAAGTCTTTGAGAATGTCCAAGACCACCTGTTCCTGCTCACTGTGATTGGGGTCAGAGGCGTCGATAACATGGAGCAAGAGGTCCACGTTCATGGACTCCTCCAAGGTGGACTTGAAGGCGGAAATCAGCTCGGTTGGCAGGTCCTGAATGAACCCAACCGTGTCAGTCAAGGTCACATTGAACTTGTCAGCCAAGTTAATCTGCTTGGTCGTGGCATCCAGTGTGGCAAAAAGTTCATCTGCCTCATACTGTCGCTTGTCCGTCATGGCATTCATGATGGTGGACTTACCAGCATTGGTATAGCCAATCAAGCCAATCTTGAAAACGCCTGATTGCAGACGGCGTTCACGGACAGTCGCTCGGTTCTTCTCCACCGTTTTGAGTTGGCGCTCAATGTCATGAATCTGGTTGCGAATGCTTCGACGATTGAGCTCCAACTGGCTTTCACCCGGTCCACGAGAGCCTATCCCCCCTGCCTGACGGCTGAGCATGATACCTTGTCCAACCAAGCGTGGCAACATGTACTTGAGCTGGGCCAAGTGGACTTGTAATTTTCCTTCGTGGCTCCGTGCCCGCATGGCAAAAATATCCAAAATCAACTGCATACGGTCAATGACCTTGACACCTAAAATCTCTTCCAGATTGACATTCTGACGAGGTGTCAGTCGATTATTGACAATGACGGTATCAATTTCGTCAGCTTCGACCATCTGGGCAATTTCTTCTAGTTTCCCTGAGCCGACAAAGGTCTTGCTGTCGTATTTTTCACGTTTTTGAGTGTAGACTCCCTTGACCAGAGCGCCAGCTGTCTTAGCAAGGCTTGCCAACTCCTCCATGGACATGTCAAAGTTGTCTGTCTGCTGTAATTCCACTCCGACCAGGAGGGCGCGTTCTTGTTCTTTCTGGGTTTCAATCATTTAAAAATTCCTCCACGGCGATGAAAATCTGCGACTTGTAGTCTAGCTCACCTACTGAATAAAAGGGAACCTGCATGCGATTTCTGAACCAGGTCAATTGGCGTTTGGCAAAGCGGCGGCTATTTTGCTTGACCTTATCAACCGCTTCTTCTATGCTGATTTGACCTGCTAAGTATGGGAAAAACTCCTTGTAGCCAATCCCCATGGCTGCTTGGGCTTGAGGATGCGCTTTGTAGAGCCAGCTGACTTCATCCAGCAAGCCCGCCGCCATCATCTTATCCACTCGCTGATTGATGCGGTCGTAAAGAACCTGTCTGTCATCCGTAAGGCAGATGTAAAGAGGCTCATAGTCTGACTCATTATTTTCCAAATTTTTGCCAAATTTTTTCAACTCTAACCCACGAATGATTCTCCGTCGGCTGTTGCCCTCGACCATCAAACCTGCCTGCTCTGCCATTGCTTCCAAATCCTCGTCAGACAAGCAGTCGAGTTCCGCCCGATAAGCAAGAACTTGCTCCTGGTCAACTTGACCGCCCAGATGGTAGCCTTCAAGCAAGCTCTGAATGTAAAGCCCCGTACCACCAACGATAATAGGCAACTTGCCACGACTTTTAATGTCAGCAATCAGGGCCTTGGCTTCTGCTACAAATTCATAAGCCGAATAGCCCTCGGTCACATCTCGGACATCAATCAAGTGATGAACCGCAGCAGCCTGCTCTACAGGACTAGCCTTTGCCGTACCGATATCCAGTTTGCGATAGACTTGCTGGCTATCACCGCTAATAATTTCTCCATTGTAGCGCTGGGCCAAGTCTATGGCAAGGGCAGTTTTTCCTACCGCTGTTGGTCCTATGACCACAATTACTTTTGTTTTCATCTTTTTCCTTGAAAATATTTTGTTTTTTCGCTAAAATCTATTATAACACAAGTAAAGGAGAATTCACTATGGCTAAAGGTTTTGGCAAAGGTTTCTTGACAGGTGTTCTTTCTACAGTTGCTCTCGCGGCAGGTGCTATCTTCACCGTTCATAAAACAATCATCGAACCAGAAGAAAAGAAAGAAGCTTTCATCGAAGAAAATCGCAAAAAAGCTGCACGTCGCCGTGTGGCACACTAAAAAGCTGGTAACTATCCAGCTTTTTTGTTTACCAAAAAAGCCCTTAGAAGCTCTGCTATTTCCAAAAGGCAATTAACAAGCTTTCTAAGAGATTTCACTTATAATATAATATCTTCTTTTTCAATCAGAACGATAGTCCACATCATGGCTAGGGTCACAAGGGCTAGTGCCATGATAAGAGGGAGCCAGCTATTAAATAGTGGATAACTGTATCCCAATAAACCTGGACCAAAGGCAGCAATCAAGTAGCCACCCGTTTGTACCATACCTGACAGTTGTGCCGTCGCCTGGCTGTTGCTGGTTTTCAGGGTAAAGCCCAACATCATATAAGGGAAAAGCGCTGCATTTGAGAAACTCAAAATGATGTGCAGGACTGTCCAGAGTAAAAAATGCTTAGGTAGAACAGCCAGCAAAGCAAGACCTAGAAGGGTAGCTGAGGAAGTAGACAACATGATATTGCGGCGCATTTCCTTGGTCTGACGAGAAAGAATAGCTGGAATAATCATGGACATAGGGATGGCAGTCATATTAAAGAAACCTGCCATCAAGCCTGCCTCAGCCTTACTGAAGCCAACTGACTGGGAAATAGTTGGTAACCAGGTAATCTCTGTATAGTAGAGAACAGATTGTAGACCACCAAAGAGTAGGAAGACAAGGGCAGCTTTATTCTTCCAAATAGACCGGGTCTGCTGGCCCTGTTTTTGGGTTTCAAAACGATGATTATTACGAATATTGGGTAACCAGAGCAGAAAGGCTAACAAGACTACAGCTGTTATCAATAGGATAAATGTTTGCCAAGAGCTTGCGGATACGATGGGAACTGCGACCATAGCAGCCACCGTCGCAGCTACTCCCATCAGGGTAATATAGATGGTGGTATAAAAACCAATTTTCTTAGGAAAATTAGCCGTGACCAGACTGGGCAAGAGAACATTGATAAAGGCAATAGTAGCTCCAACAAGCATAGTACCTATGTATAAAGCAGGTAGATTAAGTACCCGCATCCCTGATCCAACAACCATGACTAAGAGGACCATGGCCATGAGTTTCTCCATACCAAATCTAGCAGCTAGGCGAGGAGCTAAGGAAGAACAGAGGGCAAACATAATCAAGGGAATAGAGGTCAAGATACCTAGAGAACTGACCTCTACTCCCAGACCAGCAGCTACATCTGTCAAGATAGCAGGAAGGGCTGTAAAGGGGGCGCGCATGACGACACCTAACATAACAATACCTGCTACGATAAATGGTGACTGTTTTTTCATTATTTTCTCCCAAATAAAATCGTTCGGATTTCAGTAATTTTGATTATATCACACTTGACAAATGATAGAAAGTTATTTTTCTATTTTAATCTTTGTTATAGCTATTAACTATAGTTTTGCCTTAAAAATAACTATTTCTCAAATTAGTCTAACTAGGTTAGAATAGATTCATCACAAATCGAAAGAGAGATTTTACATGACAACATCAAGATTTCAATTAGTCGGCTCACTACTTCGTCCATCTACTTTAGGAGAATTCAAACGTCAAATCGAAGCTCGTGATGACATCAAATACCCATTCTACGATGACTTCGATGGGTACAAAGAAACGGAAGCTTCACTCATCCAAAAAATTGTTGCGGAACAAAAAGAAAACGGTTTGGATATTGTAACAGATGGAGAATTTGGCCGTTCAATGTGGCACCTTGATTTTCTCTGGGGCTTAGAGGGAATCGAACGCTACATTGCAGACCATGGATATCCATTTAAGGACCACGATGGCCAACCATACGAAACACGTAAGGACATTGGTTTACGTATTACTGCTCCACTTTCTGCAAAAAATCACCATTTCATTGATATTTTCAAACAAGTGAAAGAATTAGCAGGAGATACAGTAACCAAACAGACTATTTTCGGTCCAGCCCACGCCTTTAATGAATTGACAATTTTCAATGGACAAGTTGGACCAGATCAAGTCTACAAGACTCGTGATGAACTGAAAGACGGTCTCATCACTGCATATAAGGAATTTTTAGACCAGTACAAAGCAGCTGGAGGTCAGATTATTCAGTTTGACGATTGCCTATGGGAACTCTTCGATCCATCAAATCCAGTTCCATTCTTGCCACAAGATGATCCAGAAGCATTAGCCGCCCTTGCAGATGAATTTATCGCCATCAACAACGCCGTGGCAGACTATGGTCATAGTATTGGATTAACAGTATGGACCCACAACTGCCGTGGTAACTACGAAAGTCGTTCTGCTGCAGGTGGTACTTATGAAGCAATTGCTGAGAAATTCCTTAAAAACCAACGCTACAGTCGTTTCTTCCTAGAGTGGGATGATGAGCGTGCGGGTGATCTCAAAGCTCTAGAAAGCTTGCGTGATTCGGACGTTGAAGTTGTACTTGGCTTGCTATCAAGTAAGACATCTGACTTGGATGATGAGGAACGAGTTTACCGACTTCTTGAGGAAGCAAGTAAGATTATCCCTAAAGAACGCCTCTACTTGTCGCATCAATGTGGATTCGCTTCATGTGATTCAGGTAATGAATTGGCCATCCCTCAACAGTGGGCTAAAATTAAACAAGGTCAAGATATTGCAGGTAAATTCTGGTCTTAATGCCCTTCTAAATACTCATAAAATCCCTACCGATTGGCAGGGATTTTATTTGCAATTATGATAAATCCATTAGAAGCATCCTTGAAACTGTCCGTTGTTAGAAGGGATTATTCAAACCATCCTTCAATGTTACCAATCGGTTTCCAGGTCAAGCCGATGTCTTCACTTTCCTCTTCGGAAGTTGAACCTGTAAATTCACCGAAAATATCGGACAGCCATTCTAGGTCTTCATCGGATAATTCCACTTCTTCCTCCTCTGCAGTTTCACTAGACAAAGCTTGTTCTTCTACAGCTGTGTCTGTAGGTTCTGAAACTGGTCCACTGGTTGCTTCATCCGTTACTGACGGGATTTCTTGCACTTCTGTTGGGTTTGTTGAGCTATTTGAAACACTCTCCTCTACTGTACCTTCGACAGTTATTGGAGCGGTAACTTCTGCCTCAACAAGCTCTGCAAGACTGGTTGCTTGTTCAGAGCTTGAGCCAGTTTCTGACGAAGGGTTTTCTTCAACTGCTTGTGATAATCTGGATGGGCTGGCTTCTTTGCTGCCACTTTCATGGTCATGGATTGGACTAGATGAACTTTCCGGTCTATCCTGACTGGTTGGACTGGCTAGACCTACACCTTCTTCAATTGCTGGAACAGGACTTGTCTGCCCTGCTTTTACCAGAACTTCCTCAGGCAAACTTAACGGATTGACAAAGAAATCTCTAGTTCCTTCGACAAACATATTCATTTCTAGACGATTCATCTGCATAATGCCATAGTCATCTGACATTTCAAGCTGATGATTGATTTGCCCTTTTACATCATTGGCAACTGCAATACTGCTGGCAATTAAGTCTTCTGCTAGAGAGATTGGACTGGTAGCCAATTCTCTGCGAACAACCAAACCATAGATTTGATTGATGAGGCGAGCCGCTTCCTGACGAGTAGGCGCTTGAAGATAAGGGCTGTCAATATGAGTAAGCAAGTAATCCATGTATTCCATCAAACGAATTTCTGCTCGGTCTTGGAAGTGCTGAATTTCCTTCAAACTATGGGAAATACTTGCTAACTCACGCTCATCCCCCTTCAAACTTGCCTGGTTAATCCGCTCAACCCAGGCGGTTTGTGAGGTCTGGGTGCCAGTTAGATTTGTTTGTCTAAGCAAAGTCAGTAGCTCTTGATAGGTCTGATTATCCGTCACATGACTAGGAGAGATTACTGAAGTTTCATGATCCGCTTTCTCCACAACTTCAGGGAAGCTCATCTGTCTAGTAAACATCTCACGGATGTCCCCCACAAATGCTTCCATGAAGGCTCTGTTTTCCTGCAATTTTTCAGAGGCAGGACTGGTTTGGATAGGATAGGTCTGATTTGCTGCCTTGGCCAGATGGAGTGCAACTTTCAAGTCAACCAGTTCTTTGGACAAGTCCAGTGGCTTGATGGAACCATTGCCACCTAAGGTTGCTTGGAATAAGCGGTCTAAGCTACCTGCTAATTTTTCTTGCAAATCAGCTGGTAAATACGGCTGATCCAACTGACCAAGTAAATAATCCATATACTCCATGGCTGTAATATCTGGACGGTCTTGGAAATGTTTCAATTCTTGCAAGAGGTGTTTCAGGTTAAGCAAGGCCTGTCTGTGCTTATCCTGACTGGCTTGGTTGAGTTGACTAGTCAGGTCTTCCTTATTGACAGGTAGGTTGCTGGTATCAAGTAATCGAATCTGTTCAAGTATGGATTGATAGAGTGGGTCTACTTGTTCCTCTGAATTGCTAGTAGTTTCTTTTAAGATGTGAACCTTTTCAAATTGCTCCAACATAGCCAGATAGCCCTTGGTCGAATTGGTTACCAGGTCATCTAAATTGCTAGCAAAATCGTCCAAAGCTCGCTTGATACGACGGTATTCCTTGCTACTTGTCCCATACTTTTCAGCTGCCACTTGACGCAAACTTTCAAGCTGACTATCTACAGTCGCTCGGTCAAATTCCCCTTCCTGATAGCTACCTGAAATAGCTGGCAATTTATTGACAAGATATGGCTCAATACCCTCCACAGCCTGAATATGCAAGACATGGTCATGATTACCATGTGGTAGAACGAATTTCTTGTCACGAATGATGAGTTTAGACGGTGCGATACCTGTCCGCGTAGCTACCGCCAAAAGCTCCGCTTCAAAGTCCGTTTCCGGATCACCAGTCACTTCAGGGATAATCAACATGGACCGTAAAATCACATAAGGATGGACATGGGTCGGGTCATAGGCATGGCTTGGGTCGTTGAAACTAAAGGTGGTATCAGAAACCCGGATAGCTTCTTTTGGCACACCATAGACCTTGGAAATGTAATCAATTTTTCTTTCTAAGTCTTCTTCACTTTCAAAAGGCTTAGTCAAGTCAATATTCTTCAAGAGCACCAGATGGTCATGGTCGCCATGGGGATACATGAAGGCCTGACCTTGTGGCGTATCTAAACGGGTGATGGAATTGACTGGCAAACCTAGGGCTTGGGCCAGGTAGTTCCGTTTGGCTGTGACCTCATCCGCCACAACCTCCGCTGTCGGAGCAACAGATGCTGGACTTGCTGCTGGTGATTGGCTGGAGGTACTTGGAACGGCTACTACTTCCGTTTTTTCTACTGGTTTTGTAACCACATTGGTGAGGACTGCTGGAAGTGGTTGAATTGGAGTAGCTTGACTAGATTGATCTTCTAGCAAATAAGCCCACTTAGAAGTTGCCACCTGCTCCCTACGCAAGACATGGATATGCCCCTGGTGTTGAATGAGCAAACCAACCGCATTCTGACCGATAAGCCCACTTCCATCAAAGAGAAAACCATCGCTAGTCGGATAATCAATCCCAGCAATCCCTTGACGAGAAACCACAGACGCTGCTTGATTAGCACCTGCAGTAACTACTGGAACTGGTAGGTTAGCTGTTGGGGAAACAGGTAAAGTCACCAAGTGATTTTGCATAACCTGTGCTGTTGCTTTCGAACTAGCAAACTGGCTAGTAGCTGTATGAACAGGATTTCCCACACTTCCACCGACAGTTTGTTTCAAAATATAATGGTAATGATCTCCATGGCGAACTGTATAGCCATTAGCATCTTCAGCTACAATATCAGCAGGGTTGAATTGATAATGGTCCTGACCAGCCTGACTAGATGTACTATTTTCCTGCTTCTTGGTCACATCAGCTCCAGCTGGGATAAGGTACTCCCACTTACTACCTTTCAAGTCACCATAAAAGATAAAGTGACTGTGACCATTATGCTCAACGATAATGCCCGTATCCGTCTTGCTTGAAATTTGCTTGGCATCGCTCAATATAAAACCGTCGCTGGTTGGTCTCTCAATCCCGGCCACACCTACGAGATTGGTCGATAACTGTTTTTGCTCTTCATGAGCGTGGTCATGGTTGTGATCGTGTCCATGGTGGTCATGTTTAGGATTATTTGCCGTTAATTTCCGCGCTTCCTCTAAAGTGACAAGACCATCTCCAGTCTTCTTAGGATAATAATAGACCTTGCCCTTCACTTGAATGATATAACCTGTCCGTACCTTGTACAAGACATCTTTTTCATTGAATTGGTAGTTCTTATCCTCTAGCAAGGTTTCCTTCAAAAACTTGGCATCGTAGGGAACAGAACCTTTTTCCAGGTGCTGATGGTCACCGTGAATAAGGACATAACCATCCGTTGTTAACTCAGCAACGACATAGACTATTTCCTCTTTCTGAACCTGTTCCTGCTTTACTTTTTCACTAGCAACTTGTTGAGCTTGTTTCTGCTGGCAAGCCAACAAGGTCAAACTACACAAGAGGGTAATGCCTGTCAAGGCAAGATTTCGTTTCTTCTTCACAATACTCTCCTTTTATAGATAACAAGTATTTTACCAGTAAAGTATATAATTTTTAACGCAATTAGTCAACCAGTTAATTATAAAACAGTTAAGTTTCGTGCAAAAAATGAGGCTGGGACAAAAGGCCTGGCCTCATTAGTTTTTTTCAATAGTTAAACTTGACGCAGTGGTTGAGTGGTCTCTAATTAGCTGATTTTATCAGCTTTTACAGCCCTACTCAACTGTGCGGGGGTGGGACTACAAAATCGAACCCTGCGGGTTACCGATTTTTGTCCCACTCCCATTTCAATTCTTCTAGTAAAGTAGGCCTACCAAGGCTAAAACAATCATGAGTGCCAAAATATGTCCGACAGTCACCAGTACAAATGAATACTTCAAACCACGCTTCATACTTAGCTTGGACAGATTGTGGAAGGTAATCATGACACCCGATTGTGGTACAACTGTTAGGATAGCCGAAGCCACTACGACCACACGGTGAAGGATTTCCGGGTCAATCCCCATTTCCAAATAGGCAGGCAAGAAATTACTTGAGGCGATACCAACCGCACCTGATGAGGAACCAATAATACCACTGAGCAAGGCTGTTGACACAGACAAGCTAATCAAAGGCGAACCCGGAATTTGTTGGATCCACTCCTGAATAACTGCAAAACCAGCTGACAAGGTCAAGACAGTACCAAATGCCACCGTACTAGATGTGGCAAAGGCAGGAACAATAGAAGCTGTCGTACCTGAATTCAAAAGTTCCTTCTGATTAGGCAGGTAAGGATAGAATAAGATGGCTGATAAAACAATAGATACCAACAAGCCAATGACCAAAACATTCGGAGTTTTATTCAAAAGGAAGATTGTGACAATCAGACTAAGCAAGGGCAAGACTGAGAAGAAGAGGTTTGGTCTTTTTGTATCTAAGTCCACAACCACATCGTCAACATTCTCCGTGTAAGTTTCCCCATTTGCCAAGCTCTTCTTGAGACAGTAGCCCATGTAAAACAAGCCAAAGAGCAAGAGAACCGAACTAGCAGCCAAACTGATAAGTGGAGCCGCTGTCAAACTTGTTCCCAAAACCTTGGTCGGAATAACGTTCTGAATGGACGGTGTGCCTGGTAAGGTTGTCATGGTATAGGTACTAGCACCCATAAAGACTGGTAGTGGGAATAGAGCCCAGTTGATATTTAACTCTTTGAAAAGAGGACGTGACAGAGGCAAGAGAGTAAAAATAACAACAAAAATACTCACACCACCATAGGTCAAAATACTTGTAATGAGAGCCAAAGCTAGCAAGACCTTATAAGGACTATCTTTCCCCACTAATTTTAAAATGCTATTAGCAATGGTCAAGGTAGCCCCACTTGCCTCCATATAACGGGCCAAGATAGAGCCTAGCATAAAAATTGCAAAGTTATTGATTAAAAAACCTGCCAAACCTGTCATGTAGGACTTCTCCTGTCCCAACATGACCTCTAACACATTCATCTGGTTGGTCAGCAGAATAATCAAACTAGCTACCGGCGCTGCCACAATGACATGTAAATTTTTTGACGTTAAATAAATAATGGCTACAACAGCCAATAAAACTCCTAAAATCGCTAAAATTTCCATAGTTCTCCTTGTTTTCATTTTTAATCAAGAGAGATTTTCTTGATGTTTGATGTATCTCCTAAATTGCTTACTAACTCTTCTACTTTTTGACCAAGGATAGGATGGCAAAAATCTCTAGCAATGTCAGCCAACGGCAAAAGCACAAATGCCCTCTCATGGGCATAAGGATGGGGAACAATCAGATTCTCTTCTTGAATATTCTCCTCATCCCAAAAAATAATATCCAAATCAATGGTCCGTTGGCCCCATTTTTCAATTCGTACTCTGTCCAACTCTTGTTCGATGTTCTGGCAAACGCTTAGAAAATCCTGAGCAGACAAATCAGTATACACTTGACAGGCTAGATTGAGGAAATCAGCCTGATCTGTCTTGCCCCAAGCTGGAGTTTCATAAATGTCGGAAACTAAGCCAAGCTGGCAACCTGGATGACTGGCTAATTTGTCTAGGGCTGCCTGTAAATAGGCTTGCCGATTGCCCATGTTCCCTCCGATACTGAGATAGGCTAGATGCTTCATGGTCGTTCACGCTCCAATTCAATTCCGACAGAATCATAGTGTCCAGCAATGGGCGGATTTTCCTTGTAAATGGCCAAGCGAATCTTCTCCACCTTTGGAAATTGATCAAAAATCTCCTGACAAATAACACCTGCTACCTTTTCTATAAGGATGTAGGGCTTGCCTTCCACAACTGCTTTAATGGTTTCAAAGACCATACCATAGTGAACTGTGTCTTCTAAATTGTCAGTTTGTGAAGCTGCTGTCAGGTCAACAAACAAATCACAGTCAACTGTGAAAATTTGACCAAGAACTTGTTCTTCTTTGAAGGCACCATGGTAGCCGTAAAAGCGACATTTATTGAGAGAAATCTTATCCATGTTGACCTCCAGAAGTCAATTGGTCCCAAACCTTAACGATATCACGGTTGGCAGCGACATTGTGGACACGGACCATTTTGCATCCTTTTTGAACTGCCCAGGCAGACAAAGCTGCCGTTGCTTGGTCGCGGTCTATCGGTAAGCTATTGCCCCCAAGCAGATAATCCACCACGCGCTTACGAGATATTCCAAAAAGAACAGGATAACCAAGGGCAGTAATCTGTCCCAAACCTTGTAAGAGGTCCAGATTATGTTGGACATTCTTTGAAAAACCAAATCCTGGATCTAACCAAATCTGGTCTGTGGAAACACCAGCATCAAGTGCTGCTTGGACCCGCTCAGCTAGAAAGTTTTTGACCTCACAAACAACATCCTTATAGCTTTCTTCTTTCTGGTTGTGCATGAGAATAATTGGTACCTTGTACTCCGCAGCCAGGGCCAGCATTTCCCCATCATAAAGACCTGCCCAGACATCATTTAAAATATCTGCGCCTGCTTCCAAGGCTGCACGTGCAGTTCCTGTTTTATAGGTATCGACGCTGACAAGACAGTCATAGTTTTCTTTGATAGCACGGATAATCGGAACCACGCGAGCAATCTCGTCTTCTTCGGACACAAATGTTGCACCTGGACGAGTGGACTCACCACCGACATCAATGACGGTCGCCCCATCTGCCAATAATTTTTCCACCTGAACCAAGGCAGCTTCTACCTCATTGTAGTTGCCTCCATCAGAAAAAGAATCTGGGGTCACATTGAGAATTCCCATAATGGTTACTTGATTCGCCAACTGTTCGATTGACATAGAACCTCCTATTTATTGTGAATCATGGATAAGAGTTCACGGCGCAAAATAGCATCTTCCTTATATTTGCCAAGGGCAACAGTCGTCACCGTCTTGCTACCCGGTTTACGAATCCCACGCATGCTCATGCACATGTGCTCTGCTTCGACCATAACAAACACCCCTTCTGGCTCAAGGGCATCTTGAAGGGCATGGGCAACCTGATGAGTCAAGCGCTCCTGCAATTGAGGGCGACGACTTGCCACCTCTACTGCACGTGCCAGCTTACTCAAACCTGTCACACGCCCCTTGCTAGGAATATAAGCTACATGGGCAATGCCATAAAAAGGTACCAAGTGGTGTTCGCACATAGAGTGGAAGGGAATGTCCTTGACCAGAACAACTTCTTCATGCCCTTCTGAAAAGACGGCTGTGAACTGGTCTTTAGGGTCCTCTTGTAGACCGTTAAACATCTCTAAATACATTTTAGCTACACGTTTTGGTGTATCTAAGAGCCCTTCACGATTCGGGTCTTCACCTAGTAATTCCAATAATTGATAAATGGTTTGTTCGATTTGTTCTTGTTTTGACATAATACATCCTAAATAGTTTGATGTTCATATTATACCCTAAAAACTGTTTTCAGAAAAGGGCTTTCAACATTCTAAACAACAAACTGTCCCCGTTCAGAATGCTAGACACTCTCACCTTTGTGATATAATAGGAACAAACTAACTACAAGGAGCTACTATGACCAAGAAACCTGTCCAACTGGCTACGATTTGCTACATTGATAATGGTAAGGAATATCTTCTCCTTCATCGAAACAAGAAAAAAAATGACGTCCATCAAGGAAAATGGATTGGGGTGGGGGGCAAATTGGAACCTGGAGAAACACCGCAAGCCTGTGCTATTCGAGAAGTCTTTGAAGAAACGGGTCTAACAGTCACCAAGCACGCCCTAAAAGGTGTTATCACCTTCCCAAACTTTACTCCAAACACAGACTGGTACACCTATGTCTTTAAGATAACGGGTTTTGAAGGAAGTCTGATTGACTGCAATGAAGGCGACTTAGAGTGGGTTCCCTATGACCAAGTGCTCTCCAAACCAACCTGGGAGGGCGACCGGCATTTTCAAGAATGGCTATTAGAGGACAAACCATTTTTTTCCGCTTGCTTCCGCTATGACGGGGACCAACTGCTTGATTATAGCGTTGATTTTTATGAAGAATAAGCTAATAAAATACGAAAAAGGCTGGGCAAAAAGCCCAGCACCGCTTCTCAACGTTAGTGTCAATATCTTAACGCAGTGGTTGATTGGCAGATTTGTTCGTGTTTTACACTCCAAATCTGACCATTACGACTGTTGCGAACAAAGTTCGCTCTATCTCCAACCTCCAACAGTCACTACTCTGACTGTTGGAGCTATGCGGGGGTGGGAGTGAAACAGTCTGGGGATAGACTGTTTCAGCCCAACAACTGGAATAAGGACTTGTTGACGAACTCTTCTAAGAATGGTCGAGTTCTTTCCCACTCCCTCTTTGATATTACAAATACTTCTTCTTCGGCATTTGCTTGTTCAATACGACATCCAGGGGACCGGCTGACAATACTGTATCTACCAAGCGTTTATCTGTAATTTTTTTATCGAGGAGAACTTGATATTCTAAGATCAGCGCTTCTTTTTTCTTCTTGTATTTGAGGGAAATTAAGTCAGCTTGCTTGCAAGATTTACCAAATTGATTTTCAAAAAATTGATCGTAATCAAAGTCCATTGGTACTGTTACCAAGAGATGACGACGATTTTGATTGACTTGAGCAAAGCTGATGTTCTCAAAAATCAAAATACAAGTAGATAGGATGACCGTCATAAAGACAGCCAAACCTAGGAAGCCCATCCCTGTCGCTAGACCGATAGCCATCGCTAAGAGGACTGCAAGCATTTCCTTCGAAGAACCTGCCGCTGAACGGAATTTAATAAGACTGAAGGTCCCTGCTACCGCAACACCCGCTCCCAAGTTACCATTAACTAATGCAATGATAACAGCAATCAATGCCGGCATTAAACTTAATGTGATGATAAATTCCTTTGTATAATTGGATTTGTATTTATAAACAGCTGCTAAGAGTACCCCCATGGATAGACTAACTCCAAAAACCATGGACATTTGCGCTAAGGTGATACTGCTATTGGCCGTTGAAAAGATACTGTTAAACAGCTGCATGTTGACTTACTTCCTCTCCAGTGATGTTGTGTGCAAGCTTATAAGCATTGCCATATTTTGAAAATGATTGTTTTTCGATCTGGTATTTTTCAAGTAGGGCTACCAACCAGTCTGGTCGCTCTTCTGGGACTTTTACTTCCATGATGACTTTTGTAGGATCCAAAAGGTCCTTACCAAATTTCCCCTCCATGGCATCTACATCGTAATCTCGATAAAGTAAGTTCTTATCAATTGTGAGACGAACCTTTTTGTCTTCGATTCCTTTGTAGGAAACGCGATCGTAGTAGATATACATCTTAGGCTTAATCGTCCCGTAGCGTTCACTCAACATTTCAAGTTCTGAGGTTACCTTATCATCCTTGATTGTAGAATCAATCACTCCAGTTTCGATATAGTTTGTTACAGAAACAGGGTTTGAGGTTAAACGGTATTTATAGCCAATTTTATTTTCTTTTTTCTTGATTTCAAGAAAAGCTTGACTTGATTCAGATGGTTTAGAATCGTAGACACGCATCCGAATTTTTTCTCGACCATTCTTTTTAGCAATGGAATCTTGAATCATATCGAACTCTTCGTTGTCGAAATAAATATTCGTAATGGTTGAAGTTGCAAACTCATCCGAAACCATATATTTTTGCAAATCTTTTTCTAGCAAGGCAAAAGTTTCTTTATCAACGATGTATTTTGTTTCCTTGCGTTTAAATTGTTTTTGTACAATTCTAGTTTTCATCTTTTTCCCTCTTTATTTCAAGTGCTTGGCAGTTACCTGCCTCGTTTATAGTCCTTAGTTTAACGGTCAACCTTTAAACGAAACTAAAAATAATGTTAAACAAAACTTAAACAGCAATAAAGTTGAAATTCTTTTGTCATATTTCAATCTGTGTTACAATTAGGATAATGATAACAAAGGAGAAAACTATGTACGAATTTGTCTTAGAATACGGCTCATTCCCTGTAAAACTCATTGACGGTTTTGTCAACAATCGCTCAGAAATCCCTGATTTTCTCAAAGAGGATGAAGAAATGATTGCCCGCCTGAACCAGATCAACGAACTCTTCCATCAACTCTTTTTAACCATCGAGTGTAAATTTGACTACGTTGGCAAGCAATTTCCAGACAAGATTGAACAATTACGAACCCTCTATCATCCTCTTGCAGACGATTTACTAGCCAAGTATGGTAACCAGATAGAGTTAAAAATCGAACCCTTTATTTTGTAAAGCAAAAGAGATGGCACAAAACCATCTCTTTTTACTATATTTAATTTGCTTATTTGGAATGAACTTCCGAATGTTTATAGCCATAGAAAAGATAAATCAAACTTCCTACAATGAGCGTCACTCCAAAGGCAATCCAGGTATCCAGGCTGTACTGGAACATAAAGGACAGACAGATAATGATAGAAAGTATTGGCAAAGCTGGTACCAAAGGTGTTTTGAATTGACCTTCTTTTGGTAAACCTTCAACCTGACGCAAGCGGATAAGGCCAAGGGCCAGCATAATCAGATAGGCTAGGGTACAAATATTGAGGAAGCTGGCAATACTAGCCAGAGGGAAAATTCCTGCACAGATTGCCGCAAAAATACCCACTAAAATAGTCGCATTTTTAGGAACCTTGCTAGTCGCTGTCAATTGACTGAGCGATTTAGGCAAGAGCCCATCACGGCTAATGGAATAAACCATACGAGAAAGGGCATAGGTCATGGAAATACATACCGTAATCAGGGTCAAGATAGCTACGACAGATACATAACTCGCTGCCCAACCCAAGCCCACTTCACGAAGGGCAAAGGCAACCGCATCCGCTACATTAAGCTTGCTATAGTGCACCATTCCAGTCAAGACCAAGGTCACGACAATGTAAAGGATAGTTACGATAGACAGGGACAGGACAATTCCCTTTGGTACATTCTTCTCAGGGCTTTTGACTTCATCAATCGCCAAAGAAATAGACTCAAAACCAAGGAAGGCAAAGAACATCAGAGAAGCACCTGCCATAATGCCTGCCTGACCACCATAGACTGCCCCAAATCCAAATGGAGCAAAGTTTGACCAGTTCTCAGGTTTAATGAAGAAAATACCAGCTACAATAAACAAAGCTAGAGCCGAGAATTTTAACACAACCAATGCCGAGTTAAAGCGAAGGGCAGCCTTAGAATTGAGCAAGACCACTCCGACTACAAAAACCAAGACCAAGACTGGTAAAAGGTCAATATAGGTGCCCTGGGCTGGATTGAAAGTACCATTCAAGGCTGTTGGTAAAGCAAGCCCAAAATTGGCTAACAGACCTTTCAAATAAGAACCCCAGCCAGAAGCCACACTGGACACTGCTGTCAAAAATTCCATAATGGTCAACCAGCCTGCAAGCCAAGCAGGAAATTCACCAAATACCGCATAGAGATAGCCGTAGGCTCCACCATTTGTTGGAATACGGGAAGCAAATTCAGCGTAGAACAAGGCAGTCAGACCAACTGAAATCGCTGCAATCACAATGGAAATGACTAGTGCTGGACCTGCATATTGCGCAGCCGCTAGGCCAGTGACCGTAAAAATTCCCGTTCCCACCATGGAACCAATACCTAACATAATCAAATCCAACAAACCCAAGTGTCGTCGCATATGATTGATTCGACTCTCAGCTTGCTTTTTCCTAAATAAATTCACAAGTTACTCCTTAAATAGAATAGCCTATTTGTTCTAAAGATGAACAAATACAAGTCTGCCACATTATATCATAAATATGATTATTCAGCATCAAAATAAAAAAAGAGCAAGTTAACCCTTTAGGTAAGTCCTGCTCTTCTTTCAAATTATTCTTGACTAATGGTCACATTTTTCAGGTAATTATTCTTATCCAGTTGACCGGTAAAGTTATCTCCCACCTTGATAAATGGTAGCTTGTCTGTACTATCCTCAGTTGCCTTGACCTTGTAAATCTGGTCAGCTGATTGAATATAGTAAACCGTTGAACCACCAATCATCTGGCTGGCCAAGGCTTCAACCTTACCAGAAATCACTTCCACGTCTTCGCTTTCCTCACCAGTACCAGTCGCATTCAAGCCTGCTAGACTTGAAGCATCTGTCCCCGTTACTTGCGAAATAAGGGTCGCCACGTCATTGTTGACCGTTACTTGTTGGTAATCTTCCGCATCGACCAGGGCATAGGACTTGACCAAACCAGCATCATCTTTGAGAGAAACCAAGTAGTAGGCTGTGTCTGCTAGCTTGACCAGACTTGGTGCTGTTGCCTGATAGCCCTTTTCCTGTACTTCCCCTTCTGCTGATTCTTGGGCAGCTGTTTCAGTCGCCGAAGCTAGTTTGTAGTTTGTGATTTCACGGGTCCGCATATTGACAAGGATAAAACCAAGGTTGGACGAATCTGCCGTTGCGGAGGTAATGCCTGTATAGAGGTAAATATCAGAGCCGATGGAAATATAGTTATAACTGTCAGTTGTATGTTTGACACCTGTTTGGCTGAAAATGGTATTCCAGAAACCATTTTGGTAGGTGTAATGATCATCGACACGGCTAATCACGTTGCTGGCTGAATAGACACGATCCACCCACTCAGGAATATCTGCCAGACTGTACTCCTTGCTCTCACCTGTCACTGCATCCAAGACAATGGCACCTGTCGGGTCATTGGAAGACAGACCAAATTTTGGTTGGTAAGTCGTTGCGATATAGTAAGGATTGCCCTCATCATCCACTTCAAAGGACGGTTTTCCAAAAATGGTTGTTGGGTATTGCAGACGGAGATGACGCAGGGTGTCATTGAACAAATACTCGGAATCTGAGTAATGCATGGACTTGCTCAGCTTGGCAAGCTCAGCTTTCCCTGTCGTCTGATTGACCTTAACATAGTAGTCAATCCCATCTTGGTGGTTGCTCAGCCATTTCCAAAAAGACTTATATTCCAAAGGAGACACACGGAAAGGTTGCTGACCGATGGTAATCTGACGGTAATCATCTGAAATACCGAACTGGGAAACCTTGTCGATGGTACCCAGATAGGTGTCACCGATTTTCTCAGCCGAAGCTCGGTCCAAAAGGGCAAGCTTGGAAATATCTGTTTCTGGGAAATCCGACTTGAAATCCGCATCCGTTACTGAAATGACCGCCGCATAATCTTTAGCTCGAAAGATTGGAGAGTTGAAAATGCCCAGTCCAACCAAGGCAAGAACCACCAAGAGCCAAAGGCGACCAGTCCAACTAAGAAAGGCAGGCAGTTTAGGATTGATATTGTAGGTTGTCATCTGACGTTGTCGGCCAGTTACTTTGGTCACCTGTTGAATAAGTCCTGCTGGATTGCTAAAAAGCAAAATCAACCAGGCCAAGGCTGTTGATTGCAGGACAAAAAACCAGAAACCCAGACTAAAGACATTGATAGCCGGCAACTGATACCAGTAATAGACTAGCATTTCTAGAATGAGAACTAGCCAGGCAAAGCCAATCAATTTTCTTTTCATAACAACCTCCGAAAACAAAGATTTCTTTGTTACTATTGTACCATACTTTTAATACTGTAACACAAAAATTGAAAATTTTTTCAAATTCCCTTGTTCGCTTGAAAAAGGGATTTTTGGTATAATGTAAAACAGTAAGAAACTAGAAAAGGAACCTATATGAAACTCATTTCTTGGAACATTGATTCCCTCAATGCTGCTCTGACAGCTGAATCCCCACGCGCCCTCCTATCCCGCGCCGTGATTGACACGCTGGTCGCTGAAGATGCAGACATTATCGCCATTCAGGAAACCAAACTCTCTGACAAGGGACCAACCAAAAAACACTTGGAAATCCTTGAAAGCTACTTCCCTGGCTATGAAAATACCTGGCGTTCATCCGTTGAACCTGCACGCAAGGGCTATGCAGGTACCCTTTTCCTTTATAAAAATCACCTGACTCCAACTATCAGCTTCCCAGAAATTGGTGCTCCAACTACTATGGATTCTGAAGGGCGCATCATCACACTGGAATTTGATGACTTCTATGTTACCCAGGTTTATACGCCAAACGCTGGCGATGGCTTGAAGAGACTCTCAGACCGCCAAATCTGGGACGTCCAGTATGCTGAATACCTATCACAGCTTGACAACCAAAAGCCTGTCTTAGCCACAGGTGACTACAACGTTGCCCACAAGGAAATCGACCTTGCCAACCCAGCCAGCAACCGCCAGTCACCAGGGTTTACAGATGAAGAACGTGAAGGCTTTACAAACTTGCTAGCCAAGGGCTTCACAGATACCTTCCGCCACTTACATGGGGATGTCCTCAATGCTTATACTTGGTGGGCACAACGCAGCCGCACCAGCAAAATCAACAACACAGGCTGGAGAATTGACTACTGGTTGGTCAGCGACCGTATCGCTGATAAGGTAACCAAGTCAGACATGATTGATTCTGGCGCTCGCCAAGACCACACACCGATTGTAATGGAAATAGATTTACCATAAAAGAGGGAAGACCCTCTTTTTCTTTAAGGCAAGATTTTTGAAACCGATTACAAAATATAGTATACTGAATATATAGAACCAGTAAAGGAGGAGAAGAAATGGATCCAAAAAAAATTGAAGCGCGCTCTTTAACCATCTCTGCCCTGGTCAATGGGCTCAGTGGTTTGGCAGGTCTGGCAGTCTACATTATGACCGATTTAAACGCCCTTCTCTTAGACAGTGTCTTCTCCCTAATTGCTTTTGTATCATCAATTGTTGCCGTCTATATTTCCAAAAATAGCCACCGAAAAACAACAACCTTTCCTCAAGGACTTCACTTTCTTGAACCACTCTATGCCATTATGAAATCCTTGGCAACCTTACTCCTCCTGATTTTTGCTGTCTTAGAAACTGCAGCAACCGCCTTTGCCTACTTTGTCCATGGCATTGGACACAAGATGACCACTGGGCCTGTTATCCCCTACACCAGTATCATGCTCTTTGTCTGCTTTGGTCTTTATGCCTACAATCGCTATATGAATCAAAAAATCGGCAATATTTCTACTATCATCGCCGCTGAGGCCAAGGGCAACCTGATTGATGGTTTGATTTCAGCCGCCATTGGTATCGCCTTTCTATTCCTAGCTTTTATCCCTAACAATAGCCCTCTGGATTTTCTGCACTATACAGGTGATTTCTTCGTAACCCTTGCTCTTGCCCTAATCTCATTCAAGGAACCACTTACCCTACTCATATCCTCTTTCAAAGAACTAGCCCATGGTACCGTCCATCTACCTGAAATTCAAGAATGTTTATATGAGATTCTTGAACAGTACCTAGAGGAAACAGAGGATGTGGATATTCATATCTACAAACAAGGTATGCAGGTTCGGATAAAGATACACCTTCAAGATGTCGAACATGACATCATGCGCCAGCTTGTAGCCAAGAAGCCCCATATCCTTGATACCCTCAAACAGCACCATGAGTACATCACCGTGGAATATGCTCTATAGGACATACTCCCAAAACTAGAGGTATTTAAATTAGCGTTGATACATCGTCACTGTCGGCTTGCCAAACCCTAGTACTACTTGCTCGTCAGTTCCTTGGCTGAAAGCAAATGCATTCGACTAAAGTCAAAAAATCTCGGCCCTATAAACCGAGATTTTCATATTTTGTACGATCCCGTGTTGTAAAATGAAGTGCAACAAAAAAGACATGTTCGTCTGATATACTAGAATTCCCCAACTCAGTATAGAAAGCAGATGAACAT